>JBCNOR010000017.1:0-20327 GCA_039593785.1 Niabella sp.
AAACCCGTAAATATTACCTGAAGAGAGGTTCATTTGGTACGTACCAAACCAACCAGTTCTTTCAACTTTCAATATTATCTTTGATCAATAATTGATCAGTATGGAAAATCAGAAAGGGGGCTTTTTTAGCGGGTTAAAAAAAATGATCTTTAAAGACGAAGATGTACCGCTACCGCCGCAACAGCCCGAGCCAGCTCCTGCTAAAGTGGCAAACCCGGTTGTCGTGGAATCCAGGCCTGCTAATACTTTTGATAGTACTGCCGTTCCGGTTGAAGCAAGGGAAGATGCTGCAAAAAAGGCCTACCAGCTTATTGAATCTATTAATCAACCTGGCGTTGACTTTTTCGAGGTGTGGAATGCTGTAGAAGAAAACGGCGGAGCGCAGGCTGCATCATTGAAGCAGGCATTTAACACTTTGAAATTTGCAGATAAAACCTTAACCAAGGAAAAGCTGTTGAGCAGCGGTAATTACTACAAAAATGAACTGCAGAAGGCATTGGATAATGATGTTCAAAAGAAGAACGGAGAAAGGGCCGCTATTACCAACAAAATAAAAGAGTCGAAAGAGACGTTAACAGCAGAAGTTAATTCGTTGGAAGAACAGGTAATCCGGTTGCAAAAAACAATTGCAGAAAAACAAGCCGAATTGTCGAACCTGCAGGCGCATTGGCAGCCCAAGCTGGAAGATATTGAAAAAAAGATACAGACGGGCAAACATGCCATAGAGGGAGTGATCTCCAAAATGCAAACGCTGCTGAGCCTGGCAGAAAAAGAATTGTAAAATATTTAAAGATCTTGCCTTGTACCTATGTAATATCCGGAAATAGGAGGTCTTTCGGACCTTGTTTTTTGACCGATAATAGATCTGTATTTACCGATTTGCACCGCGCTGAACCCTGTTTTATCAGTAATTTTACTTTATAAAAAAATAGTTAATGACCACATCCAACAACAATTCGCTCGCTAATACGATACCCGCATCGTTAAAAAGTCAGCTCCCTATTTTCCAGGTAATAGGAGATAAGTTGCCTGCGGCAGTTAAAACACCTGAAGCTAAGAAGACATTCAGTGCGCTGATCTTTTGGGTGCTGATGATTGGAGGTGTAATTGCTTTTGTAAAGTATTTACCGCTATTGCTGCAATTTGCGCAGCAAAGCGTACTCTTTGTATCGTTCGGTATCGTCTTTATTGTATTGCTGATGCTGGCGCCCAGGATCATAAGTGTATTACACCGGTTGGGCACCGTGCTGTTATTTAAAAGCGAAAAAGCAATTATACGCAACAATCCGATTGAGTCTTTACAATTATTATCTCGCGAAGCAAAAGATACTTTAAAGCGTGTTAAGGAAAAGATTGCCAATGTTGATGGTGTGCGTATTGATATGATTCAAAGTGGTGTTACCGCGCAAAATGCGGCGCAGGAAAAGTACACTCTTGCCAAACGCTTTACTACTGAAGCGGGCAACCTGGAGCAAAAGGGAAAAGAAGCAGAGCAGGCGCAGGACAGGGAGAAAGCAAATGCCTTAAACCGGGATGCCAAGGAAACCCGTACCAAGGCCTTTCTATTAGGAAAAGAAGGAGAGGCTGAAGAACAGAATGCACGCAGCTACGCGCAATATGCCAACCAGTTTGCCAAAGTGCTGGAAGTATTAAAGGATAATGAAAGCGCTGCGCGTATTTATGTGAGTACGCTGGATAGTAGTATTTCTATCATCAACAAAAAGATGGAAGCCACCAATAAAATGAAGAATGCTACAGATGGACTGGCAGAAGTCTTCAATATTAAAGACGGCTGGGTTTTCCAGGAAGCAATGGGCGCCGCTACAAGCGCTATCAGCCAGAATATTGCGGCGATACGTTCGAACCTGGAGTTCCTGGACCAGAACAACTCAGTAACAGTGGGCGGTACGCCAAGCCAGGAAGAGCTGACCGCGTTCATTCAAAAAGTAGATCAGAGAAACCTGACTAAATTAAATGTGAATGAGGTAGGACAAAGCTATCATGAGTTAACCAACGAAGAAAAAGTGGATAAAGGCTTTTCCCTGTTGGACTAACTAGAGTATCATTTTAATCGCTATTAAAAAATCTTATTTTTTACTAAACCCAACACAATCAAAATGTCAAACGGATCAACATGGAGCAGGCTACGCTGGCCGGTAAAAGCGCTCATAGTAGGTATACCTCTTGTAGGTCTTATCTGGTATGGTAGTCAGAACGAAAAAATAAAAGAAAAATTAGCTGCTAAAGATGAAGTAACCACAAGCGAAGTGGTAACTGATGGTGGTAAAAAAGAAAGTTCAGAAAATAATACTGCAGGTAGCAGTGAACACAGAACTTTTGCTTACCAGCCTGAAAAGCCGGTAAATGGAGAGCTAAAAGGCGTGGTAGAAGTAGGCGCTTCGGGCTTTAACTCTTTTGTAGTTAAAATTGATAAGGAAAAAAGATGGGAAGTAGTATCTAAAGAATTTGGAAATTCAATGGTGTACGAGGGGTTGGCCACGGCTGATGATATCCGCCTGGGATTGAAAAAATACCTGGCTGGTATGTTTGATAAAGGTGTAGCGAATAAAAATATGCATTTCGTGATCTCTTCCGGCGCGCAAAAGGAGCCTAAAACCGAAGGCATTGTGAAAGAGCTTAAGAAAATGGGTTATGTGGTAAACCTGGTTACTGCTGAGCAGGAAGGTAAGCTGGCATTAAAATGCGTGCAACCTGCATCCTATAAAGAAAGTTCTTTTGTAGCTGATATTGGTTCAGGAAATACAAAACTGTCCTGGTATGAAGGTTCCAACCTGAAAGCGGTAGAGGCAGAGGGTGCCAAATATTATGAATTGAATAAAAGCGACGAGGCGGTTTATGATAATGTAAAGTCAAAAGCAAGCGCTATTCCACAAAAAAACAGGGATGTATGTTTTATCGTTGGCGGCGTGCCCTTTGAGCTGGCTGATCAGACCAAGCAGGACGGAGAGCGTTATACGGTGTTAAAAGCTCCGGCTGAATACAAATCAGACAAGGCTAAAACAAAAGCCGGTATCAATATTTATAAGGCGCTTACAGATGCTACCAATTGCGATACTTTTGTTTTTGACTGGGATGCCAACTTTACTATTGGATTTTTATTGGGCCTGCCCTAAAAAAATTGTTGATTAGTTTTGTTGCATAAAATGAAATTTCCTTATTTTTGCAACCCGATTGAGAAATCGGAGCAGGATTGACCCATGGTGTAACGGTAGCACTACTGATTTTGGTTCAGTCAGTTAAGGTTCGAATCCTTATGGGTCAACAAGAGAGCAGGTTCTTAAGAACTTGCTCTTTTTGTTTAGATGAACTTTTGGTTCAGGTTATTTTAAAAATGAATATTTTTGACGATGCTTAAAATCGGAATAGTCGGCGTTGGACATTTGGGGAAGTTTCACCTGAACAACTGGTTGGAAATTAATGATGTAGAAGTTGTTGGGTTTGTAGATCCCAATGATGAGATTGCTGCCGATGTGATAGAGAAATATGGTATCAAACGTTTTTTTGATACCGATGATTTCCTGAATCAATGTGATGCCATTGATATCGTAGCTCCCACCAACTATCACTATGAGTGGTGTGAAAAAGCCATTAAGCTGGGCAAGCATGTGTTTGTGGAAAAGCCTTTTGCTCACACTATGGATGAAGCCCGGCAATTAGTAAAACTGGCTAAAGAATCGAATATTAAGCTACAGGTGGGACATGTAGAGCGTTTTAACCCTGCATTCCTGGCTTTGAAGGGTTTCGACCTGAAACCAATGTTTATTGAAGTGCATCGCCTGGCGCAATTTAACCCGCGTGGTACCGAGGTGAGCGTGATCCTGGATCTGATGATCCATGATATTGATATTATTTTAAGCCTGGTAAAAAGCGATGTAAAGAAAATTTCTGCCAGCGGGGTGGCGGTGATGACGGATACGCCTGATATTGCCAATGTGCGTATTGAGTTCGACAACGGCTGCGTAGCTAATCTTACATCCAGCCGTATTTCCATGAAAAAGATGCGGAAAATGCGGGTGTTTCAAAAAGATGCCTATATAGGCATTGACTTCCTGGATAAGAAAACAGAGATCATCAAGCTCAAAGAAGACCAGGATACCAACGTCTTTGCCTTTGATATGGCTACACCAACCGGTACCAAAACGATTGCCGTGGCTAATCCGCCTGTTCCGCAGGTAAACGCCATCAAGCGCGAGCTGGAGGAATTTAAAGATGCGATTAATAACAATACGCAGACCGTTGTTTCAGAGATTGACGGCCTGAAAGCAATGGATGTGGCGCACCAGATACTTGCAAAGATTGGTAATACCAGCATCGCAGGATAATGCTGTTGGTAACGGGAAACACACTTTGCATGCAAGGTTTAAAAGAGGTGTTGAACCTAACCCGCCATTTTTTTGGTGCCTGGCTTATGAATGCCTATCACAAAAACTGACACCACAATTCAAGAACTTTTTCTATTCGGCATAATGGTAGTAATGGTTCTTTTCGATTGGTTTGGGCCCGGCCGGCTTAGTTTTATTTCTCAATTACTTTCCAATAACCCGTCTTGTCGCTGCCGATACGTTCCAACATGCCAAGTTTTTTGAGTTCTTGTATATGTCGTTTTATTGTAGCGACTGAATAGCCTGTCTTTTTTGCTAACTGGCTGTACTTTAATTTTGGATCCTGCTTCAGGAAGTGTAAAATATTTACTTTTACAGGGTCATTTACAAGGTCATTTTTTATTTTTACAAGGTCATTTTGAGTTTTGGTAAACTGAACGTGCATTTCGCGGTTTTTCAAAACACGTTTTTCGCCAAGCAGTAAGTTCTCCAAAAAACGCAGTAAAAATTCATTGGTAGCATAAATATTTTTTGCATGATTGTTATAATTGGCTCTTACTAATGCGTTACGGAAATACCACGAATGTTGCTCAAATAATTCATTATTTACATTAAAGCCGAATGTACGTAGGTATTTAATTAAAAAAATGGCAGTCGTTCGTGTGTTGCCTTCTCCAAAAAGGTGAATCTGCCATAAATAAGAAATGAAATGTGCAATATGTTCAAGTGTTTCTTGCTGACTTAATCCTTTATAGCTAAACTTTTTTTCTTGCTCAAAATCATATTCCAGTGTAGCTTTCAAGCTTTCTGCACTTCCATACAAAACTGTTTCCCCATTCAACACCCATTCTTGTTTGGTAATATTGTAGTCACGTATTCTCCCCGCAAATTTGTAAATGTCTTGAAATAATCTTCGATGAATATTAAGGTATTCGACGGGTGAGAATGTAAAAGTCTTTTCTCCTAACATTTCCGCTATTCGGGCAGACACTTTATCGGCTTCTTCGGTGCGGTCTTCGCCTGCTTTAATTGGGTGCTGTTTATAATAGCTGTCTATCCGCTGTTTTACTTCATCAATTGTAATATCCCCTTCAATATTTTGTTTGGCGGTAGCTATCAAATATTCTGAAGGGTTTAAACCATCTACTTGTTGCAACCCGATAGCTGTTTTCCAGGCTTTTGCCTTTTCAGCCTTATTGGGCTCTCCCTGCCTTAAGTATTCTTCAAAATTATTCATTTACGTCTGTTAAATTTTGGGGCATTGTTCAATACAGGCGGAATCGCTTATCGGATTTTGACATAGTTCAGAAACTTAACTATTAGTATGTATTAATTCCTGTCCGCAAGTACTTGCTCTGCAATAGCCAGGTCTACAGGATGCGTGATTTTGAGATTTTGCTTCTCGCCTTCAACAAGTGTTACCATCATGCCAAATGCTTCTACCACGCTGGCTTCATCGGTAAACCAGTCTTTATAATCGATATTAAAAGCGGGTATTAAGATCTTGCTATGAAAAACCTGGGGCGTTTGTACCAGCACGATTTTATCGCGGTCGATTGCTTCATTCAAACCATCCTCGTTGATGATACGCAGGCTGTCGCTGCTTTTAACAACAGGAATCGCAGTACCCATTTCGAGGGCAGTTTCATAACAACGATGAATCAGGCTGGTGGTTAGCGCACAACGTACAGCATCGTGTACAAATATGATGGCTTCATCTTCTACCATGGCAAGCCCGTTCTTTACAGAGTCAAACCGGGTAGCGCCGCCCACAGCAATCCTGATCCGGTCATTTTCAAAATAGGCGTCTATGATTTCGCGCCCCATATCTACATAATCCTCGGCCAATACCAATACAATTTGCAGATCGTCATATGCCGATAAAAAAGTATGTAAGGTATGATACAGAACCGGCTTATTCTGTAACATTAAAAACTGTTTGGGTAGCTCGCTGCCCATTCTTTTGCCGGCACCTCCCGCCACTATGATCGCAACTTTGTTCATGCGCCAAAAATATCAATATTTGGCTGGAGAGATTTAAGATTTTTTAATTTTGTAAAGAGAATGTAAACCTTGCACCTGTTTATATTTGCGTATGAACTACCAGCAAACCTTAGACTATATGTATGCCCGGCTGCCTATGTTTAGCAAGATAGGCGGACAGGCTATAAAAAACGGGTTCAACAATATTATAGCACTTTGTGAAGTATTGGGCCATCCTCATCAAAAAGGAAGGTTTGTACATGTGGCGGGTACCAATGGCAAAGGGTCTGTGAGCCATATGCTGGCTTCGGTTTTGCAATCAGCAGGCTATAAAACCGGATTGTACACTTCACCTCATTTAAGAGATTTCCGCGAGCGTATAAAAATTAATGGCGAGATGATAGCCGAGCAGGAGGTTGTTGATTTTATTGAGCAAATGCAAACGGATATCGAAAGTATTGAGCCTAGTTTTTTTGAATTGACGGTAGCGATGGCTTTTCATCATTTTGCAAGGCATCAGACAGATATCGCTATCATTGAAACAGGGTTGGGCGGGCGCCTGGACAGCACTAATATTATTGAGCCCCTGGTTTCTGTTATTACCAATATTGGTTATGATCATGTGCAGATATTGGGTGACACGTTAGAACAAATAGCAGCAGAGAAGGCCGGTATTATTAAGCCCGGCGTGCCGGTTGTGATAGGAGAGAAGCTGGCTGAAACCGAGCCTGTATTCAGGAATAAAGCCGCTATGGAAAATGCTCCTGTCTTCTTTGCCGGCGAACGTTTACAGGTGGCAGACTGGAAGCAGGAGGAGCACGATTTAGTGGTATACGTTGCGGAAAATGATAAAACCGACCATAGAAAATATCACCTGGATCTTACCGGGCAGTATCAAACCAAGAACCTGTTAACTGTATTGGAAAGTTGTCACCAATTGAAGGAAAATGGTATTGACCTGCCGGAGGCCGCTATAGAACAGGGTTTGAAGCAGGTGAAAAAGTTAACCGGCTTGCATGGCCGCTGGGAAACCATACATCAGCATCCACGTATCGTGCTGGATGTGGCCCATAATGAAAGCGGTATGCGGGAGGTCTTAAACCAGCTGGAGATCACCACCTACCATTGCCTGCATATGATACTAGGAATGGTAAAGGATAAAGACGTGGACACCGTAATAAAAATGCTTCCCCTAAATGCTTCTTATTATTTTACGAATGCCAATATCCCCAGGGCGCTGCCGGCAGGTGAGCTTAGCGGAAAAGCCTCTCAACAGGGTTTAACCGGACATGTATTTAATAATGTAAACGAAGCACTGACAGCAGCTAAGGCAAAAGCCCACCCCGATGATTTGATATTGGTGTGTGGAAGCGTATTTCTTGTAGGAGAGGTTACGCTACATTAAATGTTATTCACTTCTTAACGAAAATTGTTGCCTTGAAGCTTTTACCGCGGGAATCCAGGAAGCCAGGAAGGAAACAATAAGGACAGTAGTGGCTACTAATGCGAAATCAACCAGCCGCAGCTCAACCGGAAAGTAGTCGATGAGGAATGAACCGCCTTCTAATGGCACCAGGTGAAATTGCTGCTGTAGTAACACCACTACCAATGCAATTAACATACCTATGCCACCGCCAATAGCCGCCAGCAAAAGTCCTTCACTCAAAAATATCTTTAAGACAAGGTTCTGATTAGCTCCCAAAGCATTTAGCACGCTAATGTCCTTTCGCTTTTCCAATACCAGCATAGTAAGCGCCCCAACCATATTAAAAGCAGCAACAACAAGTATTATGCAAAGTACTGCGTAGAAGATCCATCGCTCCAGGTTCATGATGGCGTAAAGGCTTTGGTTTTGCTGGTAGCGGTTTTGTATTTTAAAACCTTTGCCGAAAATGCCGGATACTTGTTGTCCCACTTTATCCGCTTCTTCCGGGTTATTCACTGCAATTTCTACCCCACTGAATTCGTTTGGTTTTAGTTGCATGGCATTTTGCAGGAACCGCAGATCAGTGATGGCGTATTTATTATCAAAGTCCTGCTGTATCATAAAAGAGCCTGCCGTATGAATAGTATCACTGCTGATGTCTTCCATTTCATTCAGCTCCTCGGAGTTATTTTTACGGGGAACATAGATCGTTAACGGCAGCACATCGCTACCAGCCCTGATGCCTAAAGTACCTTCGATTCCTACACCCAAAACCAGGAGCGGTTTTTCTGTTGTACCGATCCCGAATTTACCTGAGTAAATATGCCTGTTAACTGTTGTAGTTGTTTCATAATTATTGTCCACCCCTTTTAAATGAACGATTGCCTGGTTATCGCCATTTTGCAGTATAGCTTTTTCTTCTACTACCAGTGCAAAGCTCCTGATGCCTGTTACATTTCGGAGCTGTTGTAATTGCCCGGCAGATAAGGTTATGGTTTTTCCTGATTCCGGGCTGATCTTAAGGTCGGTATAAAAAGAGGCGTACAAAGATTTAACGAGTCCTTCGAATCCGTTAAAGACGCTAAGCACCAATATAAGCGCAGCCGTGCCCACCACCATTGCTACAATACATATCCATGAAATGATATTGATGGCATTGGTAGACTTTTTTGCTTTAAAATAACGCCATGCAAAAAGGGAATACAATGAATTACAGATTTATAATTTAGGGTAGATGGCTCTTATTAACAAGTCACTCACCACTCATTATTGATTATTAGTTACTCACCATTGGCTTTCCGCTCTTCTTCAATTTTTTTGAAAAGCTCTTCCATCTTAAATACGTGATCTAAAGTGTCATCTGCAAAAAATTTCAGAACCGGCATACTGCGTAGCTGATGTCTTACTGCAGCGGTTAATTCTTTTTTTATCTCATGATGGCGTTCTTCTACTTTTTTTAAGGCGGCATCTTTATCATTCACCTGGAAAAAACTCAGGTAAAATCTTGCTTCCAGCAGATCGGGTGTAATTTTTACGGCGGAGATGGATACCATTCCCCCACCTATCATATTTAATCCTAACTTTTGAAAGATGGTATTCATTTCTTCATTCAATAAACCTGCTACCTGCTTTTGTCGCTTACTCTCCTGCATAATCATTCATTTTATAATTGTAAAAGTAGCTACTTTGTTGGTTTTTGAAAGCAATTCCTGATTTGCTGCAAGGTTTTAACGTATAAAAAACAAGGGGAATCAGGTTTATCCCGTTTCAACGCGTGAGGACACGCGCAGGGCTATAGCTTGGTCTTTAACTGTTGAACCCCATTTGCTTTTACCTGCAGTCCTATTTTTTTCCCGGTTTTAATAAGGTTTTGCTTCGTATTTCGAAGCGCCGCTGCCAGGCCAATATGAGGTGGGTTGATGTTGATGAACTGATCGAAATAGCGACACAACTTTTTGTTAGTGGTATCTATATGTCCGCCAACGCCAAATGTTCTGACTCCAGCCTCCCTGGCTCTCTTTGCAACGCCTAAAGGTGCTTTGCCTTCCAGCGTTTGCGCATCCAGCGATCCTTCTCCTGTAATAACAATGTCTGCATTTTGCAGCAGATCATCAAACCGTATGATATCCAGGAAAAAATCAGTTCCGTTTACCGCTTTTGCGTTACACAACGCTGCCAGGGAAGCGGCTACTCCTCCGGCAGCTCCGCTAAAGGGTAATGAACTTATTTTGATACCCGATGCCTGGTCAATAATTGTATCAAGACGCTTTAAGCTTTTCTCAAGTGTATGGATGTTTTCCGGTGTTGCACCTTTTTGAGGACCAAACACTTTTGCAGCACCATTAGGTCCCAGCAACTTATTTTTTACGTCGCACAGTATCACCAATTCTGTTTGTTTAAGCCGGGCGTCCATTCCCGATAAGTCAATGTCCTGGAGCAGGGCAAGATCCTGCGGCAGTCTTTTTATTTTAGTGCCTTTCTTGTCTAAAAATTGAACACCTAATGCGTTTAATATCCTGGTTCCTCCATCTACAGTAGCACTGCCGCCAATAGCCAGCAAAATTTTTTTTACTTTTTTGTTCAGTGCTTTTTTGATGAGTATGCCGGTGCCATACGTGTTAGCCCGGATGGGATCATACGCTGCCGGTTGCAATAATTTTAATCCTGAGGCATCCGAAAGTTCTATAATGGCTGTACGATCGCTTGTGTAGTAAACCGGGGCAGTGACAGACCTTCCAAAGGGATCAACCGTTTTATAAATCCGCTTTCGGGCTTTTAAATGTAAGGCCAGTATTTTTCCTGTGCCGTCGCCACCATCGCCTACGGGGCAGCAGGTTATGGCAGCATCAATTTGGGATTGCTTCAAACCTTCTGCTAATGCTGCTGCTACGTCATCAGCCCCGAGGCTGTTTTTGAAAGCATTAGGCGCTAGTAAAACATGTACCGGTGGTTTTTTAGAAGGCATTACTGATTTTATAAACCCATGCATGGTCACCCTCAAATTCAGCAGGTGAGAGAGAAGGTGCTGTTATCGTTATATTATTACCCTGTTGTTTATGGTTGATTTTGCCTTTAAAGCCCAACAGCGTTACCGGGCCGGCTTTCACGCCTGGAATACTTACCTGTTGCTTCCAGTTGGTAAGTATTACAAAAAGGTCTTTTCCTTTGCGGGTATAGAAAACAGTTTTATCTTTTTGCGGGGGCGCATCCCTCCATGCTGTGGTGCCATAAATAGCGTCACCGTTGATTTGCAGCCAATCGCCCATGTCTTTTAGCCGCTGCTGCATAATCACAGGGATCGTTCCGTCGGCTGCAGGCCCGATATTCAATAACAGGTTGCCGCCACGTGATACTACATCAATCAGCATATGAACCAGTTGCCGGCTGGTTTGGTATTGCTCCAGGTTTTCGTTACGGTTGTAGCCAAATGATTCGCCAATACCACGGCATTCTTCCCAGGGTCTTTCCAGGCTGGCTTTGCCGCTTCCATATTCTGTTGTAGTAAATCCGCCATGATTGCGGCCGCCGCCCCAACGGTCATTGGTTACTACTGTGTTCTTTACCGGTGATTCATTATAAAGCCAGCTCAGGAACTCACGGCTCCGCCAAACAGTATCGCTATGATCCCATTCGCCATCGGGCCAGATGATGTCTGGTTGGTAGCGGTTGACCAGGTCTTTTAACTGGGGAAGCATGTGTTGATCTACATATTTGTTTACATCCTGCTTGTACAGAGGGTTATACCACTCGTATAATGAATAATAAAAGCCCATATGCAGGCCGGTTTTCTTAACCGCTTCGCTTAAGTCGCCCGCCAGGTCGCGATGAGGACCGGCATCATAAGCATTCCAGTTCCATGATTCGCGGCTGGGCCAGAGGGCAAAGCCCTCATGGTGCTTGCTGGTTAATACAACATATTTGGCACCTGCGGCTTTAAAAAGCTGCGCCCACTGCGCGGGGTCAAATAATTCTGCTTTAAACCGGGTAATAAAGTCCTGGTATTTGAAATTCGGCCCATAGTTTTTGTTGTGGAAATCAACAAACTCCTTGTGTATTTTAAGCTTGGTGTTATTGAGCCGCTCCCAGTACCATTCAGCGTAGTTGCTGCCAAAGCCATCGGCATTGGAGTTGGTGGCCCATGCCGGAACGCTATATAATCCCCAATGGATAAATATGCCAAACTTGGCATCTGTAAACCATTTAGGTATTGGCCTGGATTCCAGTGAATTCCAGGTAGGCTGATAAGTTTGGGCGATTATGCCCTGGCAGCAAAAAGCCAGGACCAGCAACGTTATAATTTTTCGCATGAACTAAGTTTAAACAATTTCAGGCCTGTTGACCAGGCAATATCCAAACCTACATAAAAAAGTAACCGGTTCTTACCCGGCGGTAATTTTTTAATAAGTGCCATGCAAATCTTAAATTTTTTATAAGATGTTACAAATAGCTGTCGGTTTACGTCTCATAGAAGGGTCATTTGCATCTATGATCTTTTTTAAATCGAAAACAAAATGAAAAAGATTCTCTTTTATCTTTCATTACTGCCGTTGATGTACAGCTCTGAAAGGATTAGTATTGATCATATCCTCTGATGGCCAGTAGCTTACATTTCGCTTTCCAGCATAAAAAAACGATTTGGAATACCGTTTTTAGCGCTGCGTGGTTTATTTTTGTATAAGCCCCTCTTGCCCTCATATTATTTCATTTCCTTCGGTTACGGGGTTATTGCCATATTTAAAACTAGTATAGCATGCAACAACGTAGCTGCCCGGGTGCTTATTATGCGCTATTCCTCCTTTCTTTTATCAGCCTGCTGGTGGGCGTTATCAACCTGGTTTGTTTTCTGGGGGGACGGATCATGGGTATGCTATGGCCTTTGAGCCTGGTACTCGCAATGATGTTGATGTGGTGGATCAGCAGGCAGCAATGGGCACCGAAATTGGGTATGATGAAGACCATTACTTATGGATGGGCGACCATAATAGTATCATTGCTTTGGAGCGCATTTTATTTTGATCTTTCGTGGGACGGACAGTGGTATCACCAGGCGGCTGTATATGCTTTAGCAGAAGGATGGAACCCTGTTACAGCGCCACTTAAAACATTCAATGAGCACAACGATTTATCTATACAGCATTTTCCCAAACTGGTCTGGTATTATAGTGCAGCAGTAACCGCCACTTTCGGCACAATGGAATGGGGTAAAAGCATACAGGTTCTTGTTTTCTTCATCGCAACCGCCACTTTTTGGGATGTTTTCCGCGATCTGGGTTTCAGCCGGCGTAGGTCTGTAATAGCCGTAATATTGGTTATAGTGTGCCCTGTTGTGTGGAGCGAGATGACTACTTACCTGGTAGATGGAATGTTGTACTTATTCCTGTTGGTGTTTGCTGGCAGCTCAATGGCATGGATCAGGACCCGGAGGAAAGTTTATCTGGCACTGACCGTTTTATCTGCAGTGTGGGCAATCAATATGAAATTCACAGGAGTAGTTTTTATAGGAATCAGTGCTCTTTTTATTTCTGTTTACCTGCTGATCAAGAAGCGGGCGCTTTTTACCCGTTTTGCCGCCCTGACCATTGCGGCGGTGACCTTGGCCCTGTTTTTCTTCGGCTTTAACCCTTACGTCACCAACACTGTACAGCGTGGTCATCCTTTATATCCCATAATGGGTACAAAAACTTATCCCGGTATCTATGAGCAAACAGGAAAGGATAGTAACGAAGAGCTGGAAACGCCCAAAAATCTTATAGGCAAGCCTGGGTGGTATTCTTTTTTGTACACCAGTTTCAGCCGGCCTGGTAACCCACCTTATAACAACGTAGATAACGCAGAGCTACTCTTCCCGTTTTCTTTATCGCTGAGGGACTGGAAGGCTTACGAGTTTCATGAAACCAGGACCGCAGGATTCGGCCCTTTTTATGGTGTAATGCTGCTCCTTTCCATAGCTGCTGTCTTTTTATTATTTACATCATCAACTACAAATATTCGCCTGCCGCTGCTATTAAGTCTTGTGGCCATTCTTGTTAGCTTGCTGTTGAGCAGGCATTTCTGGTGGCCACGGTTTTTACCACAGCTTTGGTTGCTGCCCGTTATCCCCGTATTATTTTTGTTGTTAAAGGCCCGCACACCGGATCTCCGGCTTTTTGCCCTGGGCTGCTCGGTTCTTATAATCGTCAACGGGTTGATAGTGCTTACGGTGCACATGAGTTGGGAAACCAGGTCGTCGGTTCAGCTAAGAAAGCAGTTAAACCAGCTGACGGATTCCAGGCAGCCCATAGAAGTGTTTTATGGAGCTTTTCAGTATTCAGTGAAACGAAAGCTGGAACATTGGAATATCCGCTATGAGCCTGTAAAAGGAAAAGCGTTGAAGAATGTGCCGCATGATACATTGGTGAGCGTGGTGCAGCAATATCCTAATGCGGTTTTGTACAGGGTGAAACCGGAAAAGCCTGACTTTTAGAGATGGCATACAGTTCAAAATAAAGGAATGAGACCTATTTTGATGTTTCAACTTGTAAATTTTTAGACTTAGTCCTAACTTTGCGCCGTGATGAGCACGGATGTGTTGCAGAATTTTTATGTTGATGATACCCGCTGTTTACAAATAGCGGAGGGGCTTTCTTTGTCCCAACCTTCTGAAACAGCACTTACAGGCCTTTTTGGTAGTTCAGCTCCTTTTGTATTTGCCGCCAGTGCGGGACATACTCCCGAATTTAATCATGTGATAGTTTTAAACGAATCGGAAGATGCGGCTTATTTTCATAATACGCTGGAAAACATTACGGGAGCACTGGATATTTTTTATTTTCCTTCCTCCTTTAAAACCAGGAAGAATTACCGGCAGCTGAATGCCTCGCATGTGATGCTGAGAACGGAGGCACTAACCAAGCTGGCTTCCGGTACCGATGCACAGCCTGTAAGGAAGAAGATCCTGGTAACTTATCCCGAGGCATTATTCGAAAAAGTTGTAATCTCCAAAACATTATCGGAGAATATCATTCATATAAAAACTGCCGATACCATTGACATTGGCCAACTGCTATTAAAGCTGGATCAATACGGTTTTGTACGCAGCGATTTTGTGTATGAGCCGGGACAATATGCTTTGCGTGGGGGTATTTTCGACATCTACTCCTTTGGTAACGAAAAGCCTTATCGTTTTGAGCTGTTTGGTAACGAGGTAGATTCGATCCGTATCATTGATCCCGAAACGCAGTTAAGTGAGCGTAAGCTCTTATCTGTATCGATTATCCCTAACGTTGATACCCAGTTTGGTTCCGAAGAGAGAGTATCCCTTTTTGATTTCCTGCCCGTAAATACAGCAATTTGGTTGCAGGACCAGGAGTTATGTATAGAACGGCTGAAAGATCACCAGGAAGAACTGAAGTATTTTTTGGAGATGTACCCCGTGGGACAGGCCGCGGCCAACAGTGATGATGAAAAGCTTTTTAAAAAAGACATCTCTCCTGATGACTTTATTACGGCAGATGACCTGGCAACTTCGTTGAAAGACCGGCCTGTTTTTCATTTCGGTGGTAACACTTATACCGCTAAACAGGAGTTTGAATTTAATACGAAATCGCAGCCGGCATTTAACCGCCAGTTCGACCTGCTGATCAAAGACCTGAAGGATAAAGAAAGGAAGCAGTATAATGTTTATATTTTTTCGGAGAACTCCAAACAGTTGCAAAGGCTGCAAACCATTTTTGATGACCTGAAAGCAGAGCTGGTCTTTAACCCCGTACCTGTTTCCATTCACCAGGGGTTTATTGATGACGACCTGAAAGTAGTTTGCTATACCGACCACGAAATTTTTCAGCGTTATCATAAGTACAGGGTTAAACAGGCCTACAATAAGAGCAAAGCTATTACGTTGCGAACGCTGCGTGAGTTGCAGCCTGGAGACTACGTAACGCATATCGATCATGGTGTAGGCGTATACAGTGGTTTGCAAAAAATGGATGTCAACGGCAAGCTACAGGAAGCGGTTAGATTGATTTACAAGGATAAGGATGTATTGTATGTTAACATCAATTCGCTTCATAAAATAGCCAAGTATACAGGTAAGGATGGTAGTGTGCCCAAGGTAAATAAGCTGGGTAGTGATGTATGGAACCGTTTGAAGGAAAAGACCAAGGCCAAGGTTAAGGAAATAGCTTTCGACCTGATTAAGCTATACGCTAAACGTAAGGCCCAGCAAGGCTTTGCGCATACGCCCGATAATTATTTGCAGAACGAACTGGAAGCCTCCTTTATATATGAAGACACGCCGGATCAAAGCAAGGCAACGGCAGACGTGAAGAAAGATATGGAGTCTGCTTCACCTATGGATCGCCTGGTTTGCGGAGATGTGGGTTTTGGTAAAACAGAGATCGCTATTCGTGCCGCTTTTAAAACCTGTGTGGATGGTAAACAGGCTGCAGTATTGGTGCCTACTACCATTCTTGCGTTTCAGCATTATAAAACTTTCAGCGAACGTTTAAAAGATTTCCCGGTTACGGTAGATTTTATCAATCGCTTTAAAACTGCAAAAGAAAAGAAAGAAACACTTGAAAAATTAAAGGCCGGTAAAATTGATATCCTCATCGGTACTCATGGTATTATCGGGAAGGATGTGAAATTTAAAGACCTGGGTGTACTCATTGTGGATGAAGAGCAGAAGTTTGGTGTAGCGCACAAAGAAAAGATCAAGACCATCCGTACCACGGTTGATTGTTTAACGTTGACGGCAACACCGATACCACGTACCTTACAATTTTCATTGATGGGCGCGAGAGATCTGAGTATTATTAATACACCTCCGCCTAATCGCCAGCCGATACAAACCGAGGTGCAGGTATATAATGAAGATTTTGTACGCGATGCCGTTTATTTTGAAACCGAGCGGGGTGGCCAGGTATTCTTTATTCACAACAGGGTGGCAGGATTAGCAGAGATGGCGGCTATTATCCAGGGCTTGTGTCCCGATCTTTCAGTAGGATATGCACACGGGCAGATGGAAGGTCACCAGCTGGAAGAAAAGATACTAGACTTTATCGACCGCAAGTATGATGTGCTGGTTTGTACCAATATCGTGGAGAGCGGTGTGGATATACCCAACGTCAATACAATCATTGTTAATAATGCGCATCATTTCGGCTTAAGCGATCTGCACCAGTTACGCGGCCGGGTTGGACGTAGCAATAAAAAAGCATTTTGTTATTTGCTGGCCCCGCCTATGAGTACGCTGCCAAGCGACTCGCGTAAGCGCCTTCAAACACTGGAGCAGCATAGTGAGCTGGGCAGCGGTTTCCAGATAGCAATGCGCGACCTGGATATACGGGGCGCAGGGAACTTATTGGGTGGCGAGCAAAGTGGCTTTATGGCCGAGATCGGGTTTGAAATGTACCAGAAGATCCTTGATGAATCGATCCGCGAATTAAAACGTACCGAATTCAAAGATCTGTTTAAAGAAGAGATCAGCAGGCAGGATGATTTTGTGCATGACTGTACCATTGAAACGGATCTTGAAATACTGATACCCGACGAATACGTAGAGAATATCACTGAACGGTTATCGTTATACCAGCGCCTGGATAATTGTGAAAATGACCAGGAGCTTGAAGAAATGCATAATGAGCTGGCCGACCGTTTCGGAGCAGTACCCCCCCAGGTGGATGATTTGTTTGAAACGGTAAAATGCCGTAAGCTGGCTATAGAACTGGGCTTTGAAAAAATGAGCCTGAAGACTGAAACACTTCGTTGTCATTTTATTAACCGGCCAGACTCTCCTTATTTTGAATCTGACATCTTCCGGAAAATTATTGAATACCTGCAGATAAAAACCAACAAAGCCCGGTTGAAACAAACAGGTAAATTATTCTTATTGATAGCTGACCCCATACCCTCCATGAAAGAACTGCATGAATTTTTAAAAGATATGCATGCTTTTGTAATGAATCATTCCTAAAAGAGTGGTTACATATTTCCGACCTGAGCCGTATAGCCAAGTAACTTAGAGCCATACACCCAAGTTGTTTTGATAAGCCCTCCGGAGCTTTGCATCAACAAAATGATACAACATGGAAAAAGTATGGTTTATTACAGGAAGCTCCAGGGGACTGGGCCGAAGCATAACAGAAGCCGTTTTAAAAAGTGGCGATAAAGTGGTAGCAACCGCAAGAAGCAAACAGGATTTGCAGGTATTGGCTGATCAATATCCGTCGCAAACGCTGATTTTATCTTTAGATGTAACCGATAAAGCACAGATCTTATCGTCGGTAAGTAAAGCAATCGAATACTTCGGTAGAATTGATGTTTTGGTAAATAATGCGGGTTTCGGTATCACCGGTGCCACGGAAGCATTCACAGATGAGCAGGTAAGCAGTCAGCTGGATGTAAACCTGGTAGCTCCTATACAAATTACGCGCGCTGTATTGCCTTATATGAGAAAGCAAAGGTCAGGACGAATATTGCAGATAAGCTCAGTTGGCGGAAGAGTGGGGAATGCGGGGCTAAGTATATACCAGGCAGCTAAGTTTGGGTTGGCAGGCTTTTCTGAATCGCTAAATAAAGAAGTGGCGCACCTGGGGATACAGGTAACATCGGTGGAGCCGGGTGGTTTTAGAACAGATTGGGCGGGCACTTCCATGTCATTTGCTCCCTATGTAGAAGGCTATGAAGCTACAGTAGAAGCCACCAAAGAATTTTTAAGTTCGGGAAAATTTGTTCCATTGGGCGATCCGGAGAAAGCAGCTCAGGTGATTGTAGAACTGGCAAACCATCCACAGCCTCCTGTGCATTTAATATTGGGTAGCGAAGCTGCTGCTATTTTACAAAAAGCTGATGTATTAAGAAAGGCAGAGATGGAGCAATGGCTGCCTGTTTCCCTGTCGACGGATCATGATGATGCGGTAAAGTTTTATGAAACGGCAGAGGGGAGGGATTACCTGGCGCTTAAAGGTATTGAGGTTTAACATGGCTTTATATAGCCATTGTTTACCCTTGTATTTTTAAACAGGTTTAATGACTATCTTGGATAATATTTTGTAATGAAAGAAGAAGGCGATCAGTTACGACCCGGTATCTTTTACTCCTGCTATCACCAAATCAGCAGGGATGGAGAGCATTTTGTACCCGAGCATACCTTAAGTTTTATTACAGCCGGCTCGATGACGCTGAATGACGGTACCAGGGAATTCCCTTTGCCGGAAGGACGTTTAAGGTTTATACGGAGAAACCAGTTGCTGAAATTTATAAAGCATCCACCGGCTCATGACAGCTTTAAATCAATAAGTATCTACCTCAGCCAGGGAGTATTAAAAGAATTTAGCCTGACACATGGTATACATGCAGGAAAAAAAATACAGCAGCCTGGTATTATCGACCTGGAGAAAAATAAAACGGCGGATACTTATATGGATTCGGTGATCCACTATCAGGAAGCAGGTTATTTGGATAATGCCTCCCTGGTAAAAGTAAAAATTTACGAAGGTATTTTGTTATTGCTGCAATTGTATCCCGGGTTAAAGGAAACATTGTTCGATTTTACTGATCCACATAAAATAAACCTGGAGGCATTTATGAACCAGAGTTACCAGTTTAATGTTAAGCTGGACCGCTTTGCTTATTTAACCGGTAGAAGCCTGGCAACTTTTAAAAGGGATTTCGAGAAGATATTTAATACACCTCCAAGGAAATGGCTGCAAAAAAGAAGACTGCAGCGGGCGCATTACCTGATTGTCAACGAAGGTAAAATGGCTTCTGATATTTATTTCGATCTGGGATTTGAAGATCTTACCCATTTTTCGCATGCTTTTAAAAGAGAGTACGGGTATTCTCCTAAAAAGGCTGCCGGTAATTAATAGCATCAGGGAGTGTTTGTGCGCTGCCTGTTGCTTTTTCATCATTAGACAACAAATGATTAGATTTACTTTTCGAACAGAAAAGTATGGCCAGAACAAAACAGCTCCCCAGGGATATTTCTAATACCGGGTATACGGCAAATGCCGGTATGCAGCGGATCATGAACCGGGATGGAAGTTTGAATGTGCAGCGCAAGGGTCTTAACTGGTGGCAGCGCAATAGTATTTATCATACTATGATCAGCCTTTCTCCCGGGCGATTCATGCTGGTCGTATTTTTGTTTTATACTTCCACTAATTTGCTTTTTGCCTGTATTTATACCTTACTGGGTATTGATAAATTGCAGGGTATTGACCCTGTATCTGGTTTTGGTGAGAAGTTTATGCAGGCTTTTTTCTTCAGTTCCCAAACCCTTACAACCGTGGGATACGGGCATATCAGCCCAAAAGGAATGGCTGCCAATATTGTAGCGTCTTTAGAATCTTTTATAGGCATTATGGCCTTTGCCATTGTGACCGGTTTGTTTTTTGCCCGCTTTGCCCGTCCACGGGCTTTTTTAAGATTTAGTGATAATCTTATCATGGCGCCTTTTAAGGAAACAGCTGCTTTTATGTTTCGGGTAATATCAGCAAAAAATATCTCGCTTACTGATGTTCAGGCCGAAGTAACCACTGCCTTTGAGGTAGAGGAGCACGGTAAAAAAAGTACCCGCTATTTTCAGCTTCCCC
>JBCNOR010000170.1:0-9258 GCA_039593785.1 Niabella sp.
ATTTGTTCTTTGGCATTTTCATGGTATGTAAGCAAATTTGGCACTTATAATAAACTGTACGGCTCTATAGGAACCATTATCGTTTTACTGGCCCTTATGTTTTTGAACTCGTTGATCCTTCTGATCGGGTTCGAGATCAATGCCAGCATTTACGCATTGGCTAAAACCCGGGAAGACAAAGAAGCGTTGAAAGATCAGGTCATTAGCTAACTGTTCTTATGCCACCACTCTTTTGTCATACCTCACCCGGCATTTGCCGGTAATAAACTGACATAAACAGTGAACCTGCTTCAGAGCTTGCATACAACAATCACCACCTGATCCACCCTATCCACCATCAACTGTCAACGATCCACCATCAACTATCAACTATCGAGTATCTCTCATCCCCCACCTATCATATCAACCATTTGATTAACTTTATACAAGGGCTTATCCCGGTTAAACAAACAAACTATGAATTTTGAAATTCAGGCAATTGCTGCCACTGCATTAGGAATTGCTCTTGCAGCCTGTTGTGGCTTCCGGGTGTTTCTACCCATGCTGGTAGCCGGGCTGGTAAGCAGATTTCAGTTATTTCATTTTTCAGAAAGCTTTCAATGGCTTGCTACCACACCTGCGCTGATTTGCCTGGGGGCGGCAACCGTGCTTGAAATTGCAGCTTATTATGTTCCGTTTATCGACAACCTTTTAGATACGATTGCGGCTCCTTCAGCAGCTATTGCAGGCACCTTACTGGCTACCTCGGTAATACCGATCGAGAATGAATGGATGAAATGGGTTATTGGTATTGTAGCGGGTGGGGGCGGTGCCAGCCTGGTATCTGCGGGTACCGGCCTGCTGAGACTATTGAGCAGTAAAACCACCCTTGGCACAGGCAATGCTGTTGTAGCAACCGGTGAAAATACTGCTGCCTTAGGCGGAGCCCTGCTTAGCTTTCTGGTACCGGTGGTAATGGCCGTTCTCTTTTTGCTGCTATTTATATGGGTCATTAAAAAATTGTTGACACGGCTCCGGTCACGCCGCCTCAAACATAATGATGCCCGTTATTAAGGCTTTATAGCCCGCACTATTTCTCTTTTTCCCGGTGGACCCGGTATTTTTTGTATATTAAAACCTGCGGCCTGTAATGTCCTGCGAACGATGCTTTTAGAACAATAGGTCACGAGCACCCCACCGCTCTCAAGGCCATCAAACATCTTTTTACAGATTGCTTCACTCCACATTTCTTCCTGGTCTTCGGGGGCAAAAGCATCGAAATAAATAATATGCTGCGGTTCTGTAAAAGTATACTGCTCCAGCCCCATCCTTATCTTTTGAAGCTTAAAGAAAGGATCAATATACAATAATTGCTCCCACCCCGTTTGCATAATAGCCCTGTACAATTCAATCGCATCCAGTATTTGAGGATAATTGAGCCGGTTAAAGATATCTCCGCCCAGGGGATAGAGGTCTACCGCTTTATACACCACCTGTTTGCCCCTTTTACGGGCTGCCTTAGCTGTCAGTAAGGCATTAAGTCCTGTTCCAAACCCCACTTCGAATATTTTCACCACTTTTGCCGAGGGGTTTTCCTGCGTAAAATAATCGAAGCCGGTTTGTATAAAAACGTGCAAAGACTCCTGTATAGCCCCTTTTTTCGAATGAAAGGTTATATCAGTATCAACCAGCTTCAGGGTATGACTACCATCTTCTGTTTCAACTATTTCATATTTTCTAATCATTTGCTCTTCTTTGATTATTTGAATATATTGCGTTTCTTTTGAAGTAATCAAATTTCAAATAAAATTCTAAAAACTTAGATTGTTTGCAAATAGATCATTTTAACCCGATTGTATCATTAAAAACACTGGGTAAAGAGGCCTTCCGTTTGAATAAAGAAGATTGCAGGGCCTGCTCACCCGGACTATTAAAAAAAAAATTTTATAAATGAAAAAGTATTTTCTTCTTTTCGCAGCTACTGCCTCGGTTGCTGTTTTTTCCTGTAATAGCGAGCCTAAAAATGAGCCGGGCGAAGGAACCGAAGCTACGGCGGACAGCAGCAAGGTGAAGCTGGCTGACAATGATGCATTCAATGACACCCTGAACGGTAAACTGGTAAGCATTTTTTACCTGAGGAACAATGGCATTGAAGCATCCATTACCAACTATGGCGGACGGGTTGTGAACCTGTTTGTACCCGACAAGAATAACAATATGGTAGACGTGGTAATAGGTCCGGGCAATTACAAAGACATGTATGAAACCAAGGACTATTTTGGCGCTACCATCGGCCGTTACGGAAACCGCATTGGCAAAGGTAAATTTAAGCTGGATGGTGTAGAATATATATTACCCCAGAATAACGGAGCCAACACATTGCACGGCGGTCCTGATGGCTTTCATAACGTAGTGTTCGATCCTAAACAATTAAGTGACAGCTCGCTTCAGCTAACCTATTTATCAAAGGATGGAGAAATGGGCTTTCCCGGCAACCTGAATGTAAAAGTAGTATATACTTTAACTGCCAATAAAGAAGTAAAGATAGAGTATGAAGCAACTACGGATAAAACAACAGTTTGTAACCTTACTAACCATACTTATTTTAACCTGAACGGTGGGGGAACAATCAACAACCACGTGTTACAGGTAAATGCTGATGAGTATACACCCGTAGATTCTACTTTAATACCGTTTGGCAAAAACGAACCGGTAAAAGGTACACCTTTTGATTTCACTGCGCCTACCGCCATTGGAGCAAGGGTAGATGAAAAAAATACACAACTGGAGTATGGCAAAGGCTACGATCACAACTTCGTGATTAAAGGAAGCGGCTTTAAAAAAGCAGCCGAGATCAAAGGAGATCAAAGCGGTATATTAATGGAAGTATGGTCTGAAGAGCCTGGCCTGCAGTTTTATGGCGGTAACTTTATGAAGAGTGAAAAACCCATGAAAAATGGTACAAAAGATGATTACCGGACAGCATTTTGCCTGGAAACCCAGCACTATCCTGATTCGCCTAATATTCCATCTTTCCCAAGCACGACTTTAAAACCCGGACAGGTTTACAAAACTTTTACAGTTTACAGGTTTAGTAAATAATGGAGTCATCCTAAAAAATTTGACTCATCAAAAAAGGCCATGGTTTAAACCATGGCCTTTTTTGATGGGCTTCGCCATTCTATCTTCAGAACAGATTGCGTTTTATCGGTCACTTTAAACCGGTCATCAATACGGTAGCCCACCACCCATATAATTTTACGGTTCATTTCTAATACCCATACCCTTTCTTTATCGGCCAGCGACAGCTTTTGGTCTACAAAAAATTTGGCCAGCTTCTTCTTCCCTTTCATACCTAAAGGATAAAAATAATCTCCCGCTCTCCAGGGTCTCAATAACAGCGGATAATCTATCAATGCGGCATCAAGCAGGGCTACATGCTCACCAGTTCCGGGCGCTGTTTTTTGTGTTTGCATAAAGTGCAATACACCTCCGGTAAAATCGATCGTCCCCGGCTCCTCAACAACTACGGTTGCCTTATGATTTTTTTTTAAAGGAGATATGATCAGATGTTTCCTGTCCTTTAATACACGATGTGAAGATGACAGTATATATCTACCTGAATCACTGTCCAGCAATTGTACCACTTCATTTAACTGCGTTGCCTTGAAACCAAAGGGTTTGATCAGCTCCAGCAACACCGTTTTCATCGCCGGCGTTTTTTGAAGCAGCAACACGGGCATATACCATTCTTCGCCTTTTTGCACCAACAATTTCCTGGCAACCCTCGACAGTTCCTGCCGGTATAATATATCCACCTCTTTAAACCTGCTGATATTCTCCAATAAATTCTGCTGCACTTCCGGATAGGTTTTAGCAATCATCGGCAGCACGGTATTCCTGAAATAATTGCGGGTATAATCATCATGCAAGTTAGACTCATCCTGTACAAATAACAACTCATGTCGCTTCAAATAGGCTTCCAGCTCCGATCTTTTGGCAAACAATAAAGGTCTGCGTACCTCCTGGTGAGCCGGCTGCATTCCTGTAAGTCCGTTGATGCCCGTACCCCGGAAAAAGTTCATCAGCACCGTTTCAATATTATCATCGGCATGATGGGCGGTGAGAATAAAATCATAACCCCGTTCCTGGCACACCTGTTTAAACCACTCGTACCTGAGGTTGCGTGCCGCTACCTGTGTAGATAGCTTTTTTTCTTCGGCATACTGTTGGGTAGCAAACTGTACAACATGAAAAGGAACGTCCAGCTGCTTACTCCACTCCCGTACAAATGCCTCGTCCCGGTAGCTGTCTTCTCCTCTCAGCTGAAAATTACAATGGGCTATGCCAAAGTTAAACCCGGCTTCCTTACACAAGTGACAAAGCACCACTGAGTCCACTCCCCCGCTAACCGCTACCAGCAAACGGTGGTTTTTAGTAAAAAGATGGTGCTCATTAATAAATGTTGTAAACCGATCGTTTAAGCTCAAACTTCCTTTATTTTCTTGCATTAGTAAATCAGGTATTCGTAAGCGCTTTTCAGTTCACCATAGGCATGTTGCTCGCCTAACTCTTTGGCAATATCCATTCCACGCTCATACACTTTGATCGCTTCATCATCCTGCCCCAGGCGCTCCAACAATTTAGCGAGGTGGTAATAGCTACCCACATAATGAGGATTATCTGACAGTAATTTTTCAAAAACATTTTTAGCGTCAGCATCATTTCCAGCCTTTACATATTCTAAAGCCAATGCATGCTGCAAAAAACTATCGGATGGATTCTCCTTTAATAGCTCGGTTATCTGTTCAATTCTGGACATGTTAATTTTTTATACGAATCTTTTTTTTATACGAATATCCTTTTATCTTTGTTTTAGTTGCATAAACAACCTTTTTGCATCATTTGTCATATGAAACCGGGTCGTTACTTGGCTCTGCAACAGGCCATTGAAACAACCGGGTTCCGGTCAATACTATTTATAAACCTAAATATCAACAGATGAAAATACTAGTATGTGTCAGTAAAACGCCTGATACCACGGCAAAAATAGCTTTCACGGATAACAACACGAAATTTGACTCAGGCAGTGTACAATGGATCATCAATCCCAACGATGAGTATTATGCCCTGGTGCGTGCTATTGAGCTAAAAGAAGCCGATGCATCAACTGTTATTCACCTGGTGACGGTAGGCGCTCCTGATGCTGATGCGATCATACGAAAAGCATTAGCCCTGGGAGGTGATGAAGCTATAAGGGTTAATACTGAAAGCCAGGACAGCTTTACCATTGCGTCGCAAATTGCAGAAGTAGCAAAACAAGGTAGCTATGACCTGATTTTCCTGGGGAAAGAAACCATAGATTACAATGGAAGCTCGGTAGGCGGCATGGTAGCAGAATTACTGGACCTCCCCTATATTTCCCTGGCTACCAAGTTTGAGCTCAATGGAGCTACAGCCACAGTTACCCGTGAAATTGAAGGGGGTGAAGAGGTTTGTGAAGTAAGCTTACCGGTAGTGGTGAGTTGTAATAAGGGCATGGCCGAACAACGTATTCCTAACATGAGAGGTATTATGGCTGCAAGAACCAAACCATTGAAAGTAGTAGAGCCTGTTGCTACAGAAGCGCTAACAAGCATTGCTGAGTTTAGCCTTCCCCCGGCAAAAGCGGGCGTTAAGCTGGTAGATGCCGATAATGTAACAGAGCTGGTAAGACTTCTGAGAGAAGAAGCTAAAGTGATTTAAAGTTCAGCATCGCGGTAACCCAATTATCTAATTTCAAATTTTTAATTTATGGTTCTAATATTTATCGATATAGCTGAAGACGGCAACGTAAAAAAATCATCATTGGAAGCGCTTACTTATGGCGCACAGCTGGCTAAGCAACTAGGCGTGGAAGCCCAGGGTGTGGTGTTGGCACCAGCCACTGACGACTTAAGCGCA
The DNA here is from genome assembly GCA_039593785.1 of Niabella sp. Lineage (GTDB taxonomy): Bacteria > Bacteroidota > Bacteroidia > Chitinophagales > Chitinophagaceae > Niabella. The sequence continues at coordinate 5,923 of JBCNOR010000170.1, forward strand.
TTAGGAAAATACGGTGTAAGCAAGATATACCAGGTAAAGAATGATGCCTTAAAGCATTTCGATGCACAGGTATATGCAAAAGTGATGGCACAGGTGGTGGAACAATCCGGTGCCACGGTTGTGGTATTTTCAAACAATAGCGACGGCAAAGCGGTAGCACCACGTCTTTCAGCCCGCTTAAAAGCCGGATTGGTGGCAGGCGCCGTTGCGCTTCCCGATACGTCTGGCGGCTTTACGGTCAAAAAAAGTGTATTCTCAGGCAAGGCTTTTGCACATGTAAATATTACTACTCCCGTTAAGATCATCTCATTAAATCCCAATGCTTTTAAAATAGCCGAAGGAGCCGGGACCGCCGAAGTAGTAGAATTAAATGCCACCGTAGATACTCCTAAGGTAAAAGTAACTGCCGTTAAAAAACAGAGCGGGGAAGTGCCGTTGGCTGAAGCTGAGATTGTAGTGAGTGGTGGCCGTGGCCTAAAAGGTCCCGAGAACTGGGGCATACTGGAAGACCTGGCCAAAGCGCTACATGCGGGGCTGGCCTGCAGCCGCCCGGTAGCTGACGCGCACTGGCGTCCGCATAACGAGCACGTAGGACAAACCGGTGGCGCTATTGCACCCAACCTGTATATAGCAGTAGGTATTTCCGGCGCTATTCAGCACCTGGCGGGTGTTAACCGAAGCAAAGTAATTGTGGTAATCAATAAAGACGCCGAAGCACCTTTCTTTAAAGCAGCCGACTATGGCATTGTTGGGGATCTTTTTGAAGTGCTGCCCAAATTTACTGAAGCAGTGAAGCAGTTGAAATAATAATAAAAGTCTTTTTGCAACAAAGCCCACGACTAAATTGTGGGCTTTGTTATGTTTTAATCCGGGCTTATACCACCTGCCAATGCTCTACAAAAAACAGCAACCAGATAAAAGTGAGAAATAACCCAACCAGATTTAAAACAAGGATGGAAGGACTTTGCATAAATTGCCTGGCAAAAGAAAATAGACTGACCATAGAAAATATACTCACGCAAATGCATACCATTAATACGGCCATATATTTTGCCACATTACCGGTACCCAGTACTCTGGTCAAAACAGGTATATAATACACCAGGTTAAAAAATACGATGAGCAGGGAGCTCATCCAGTTAATGTACTTGATCATATAGAGGGCTTTTAAAGGGTTGAAAAATTAACGCTGCAGCGTCTTATAAACGGCGCGGGTAACAAGGGCACCCACCAGGTAATAGGAAACCGTCAATAATTTCTTTTGAGGCGTTGCCGCCACAGGAGCATCATTCAGTCCCAGGTGCCGTGGAATTTTTACCGCACCGATACCCGCCAAAGCGCCGGATATTACCGGGCTGGTTGTCGCAGTCATCCCATAATAGAGCGCATTGGATACGATATCAGAAGACAGGGTTACCCAATAAGCTGATTGGGGATTGTCTAATGTCACATCAAAAGGTCTGAGTGATTTCTGAAGCGCTTCTTCTCCTAACTCGTTGATTCTCGGAGCGCCAGCGACATAGCTCCTGATGGTTTCATGCAGGATATTTAGCACTATTGCACCTGCGAGGCCAGCTATTATTTTTTTAAACATAGGATAATTTTTGTTTTTTTATACAAGAATTAAACCAATGACCGGTTTTAGTTAGCCTGCTTTATAGGCAAATCTTATATTTGCGCGCCAGAAAGATGAATATGGCAATAGCGAACACGAAGACCTACTTACTATTTCAACCGGCGTTGTTGTTCTCGAAAAAGAGTGCAATAGCAATAAAACAACTGATTAAAACGCCGGATGGCATTACTACGGGCGAGCAACCTTTAACCCGTGCTCATATCAAGGCGCTTTTTAAAAGTTTCAGCGACGAGACCATAAAAGCATTGATGGCATTTAATACAGTTGACCTGGAGAAAATATCTGTGGCGCTTTATCAGCAAACCAGCTATATAGTTGATAAGGAAGAACAAAAAGCTGCGGTACAGGCTGCTTATACCCGCCATATTCAATCTATTACAGGAGCGCTGAGAAGACAACCGGTTCAGGACTGGTATCATCCCGTAATATCCGGTGATAAAAGAGTACAGAATATCAAATGCAGCTTTTACTCTTATCCTGTAGAAGTGAGCTTTTATGCCGACAAAAGAGATACGCATTACAGTATTGATACTTTTATTGAGATTGGGAAAGAAAAGTTTCCTATAAGTGATTTTAGCCGGCATTATTTTCTGCTGGAGCGCGATAACTGCTACTACCAGGTTTCACCTAAAAGCTATGAAGCGCTTGATTGGATCTGCTCACAGGATGCTTCGCAATGGGTTCTTGACCAGCCTGATCATTTCGAAGCCGTGCTGCTGAAATTAGCTCAGTGGGATGTGAAGATAGAAAAAGGGGATCTTGCTGAAGCTGAAATGATCGTTGCTGAACCCCAGTCGCAGGTAATGGTAAGTGAGTTGAGCAATACTTTTTTAAAGCTGGAACCTCAATTTGTTTATGATGGTTTTACCATTGAAGGACCGTTTGAACCGGTCACAAAAGTAGATACACCTAAAAAAACAGTATTAATACAACGCAATAAAGAAAAAGAAGAAGAACTGGTTCATTTTCTCCAATCTCTTCATGAAAAATTTTCCGGCCAGCATAACGGCTTCTTCTATCTGAGTTTTGCCGAAGCGCAAAAGAAGGGATGGTTTTTAAAAACCTATCACTTATTACTGGATAAAAATATTGACCTGCTCGGCATCGATCTGTTAAAACATTTCCGCTATTCACCACATAAGCCCCTCACTACCCTCCATAAACAAACCAGGGAGGGCGACTTTGCTTGTATTGAGATCAGTGTCAAATTTGGCAAAGAAGACGTCCCCTTAACAACCTTGCAGAAGTCGCTGCTCAATAACCAAAAAGCCATCATGCTGAAGGATGGCAGCCTGGGGATTTTAGGAGATGAATGGTTACAACAATACGGGCTTTTATTTCGTCACGGTAAGGTAAGGAAACATGAGCTGCTGGTTGCCCGCTGGTTAACCTTAAGTGAGGGCACCGATAACGAAAATGATGGCGGCCTGATCAATACTGGCATCACTGCAGAGTGGTTTTCACGCTGGAAGCGCTGGGAAAAGCAGGAAGAAGCATTATATACCTTGCCGGCCGGCTTACAGGTGCAGGCGCTCCGCCCCTACCAGCGTACCGGTTATGAGTGGCTCAGGCTACTGTCTGAAATAGGCGCCAGCGGCTGCCTGGCCGATGATATGGGATTGGGTAAAACCCTTCAAACCATTAGCTTCCTCCTATACAAAATAGAAACCAACCCGCAAACCAAACACCTGCTAATTGCA
>JBCNOR010000171.1:0-9209 GCA_039593785.1 Niabella sp.
CATTGCCCTGCGATCCGTTAAAGAATAGCGCAATATCGAAATTATAATAGCGGGCATTGAGGTTAAAACCATAAATAAAGTCGGGATGAGGATTTCCAATATACGTACGGTCATCATCATTAATAATTCCATCAGGAGTACCATTAGGCCCTGATACATCGGCATACCTGAAGCCTCCCAGATGTGCGCCTGGTTGCGTAGCGGCACCGGCAATTTCTTCGGCAGACTTGAAGATCCCTTCTACTTTATATCCATAAAAGGCGCCGAATGGAAGCCCGGCCTGTAATACAGAAGGCTGTACGGAACGATTGCTTAACAGGAAGGTTCTTTTTACTCCATCGGCCAGCTTTGTTAGCTCGTTAATATTCCTGGACAAATTAACACCTACGTCTAACGAAAACGGATTGACAGGCGCAAGGCTTGAATAGTGATAATCCAATGCTATTTCAAAACCTTTATTACTCATGTTTCCCAGGTTCACAAAAGGCGATTGTCCGCCGCCGATGGCCTGTGCCGGTAAATTCAAAACATATAAAAGATCTTTGGTCTTCTTATTGTACACATCGAATGAGCCACCCAGCTTATTATTGAAGAGGGTAAAATCTATCCCCAGGTTTACAGATTGAGCCTGTTCCCACTTCACATCTTTATTATCATAATTCGCAATCCAAACACCACTGGACAAGCTTCCGTTGATGGGATAGAATGAATTATTCAATGAAGCCTGTAACCTTTTCAGAAATTCAAAATCACGGATGGACTGGTTACCTGTTACACCATAGCCTGCACGAAGCTTCAGGTCATTGAGCCAGGTAACTCTTTTAAAAAATTCTTCATTGGAAAGCCGCCATGCTACGCTGGCTGCCGGGAAATTACCGTATTGGTTATTAGAGCCAAACCTGGAAGAGCCATCGCGGCGTAAGGTAGCAGAGATCAGGTATTTATCCATCAGGCTATAGTCTACCCTACCCAGTATAGAAAAAAGAGAGCTGGGCTGTATAATGTCATTGGCTGCTACCGGTGAGGAGTTAGCTGTATTCATGTAATAGTAGTTCATATCGCCCATGAGATAAAACCCATTGGCAGAACCTCTTAAAATACGGCCGTTTGCCTTGATAGCTTCGGTACCTGCCAGAATAGTAAGCTCATGATTTTCATTGAACTGCTTTTTATAGGTCAATGTATTAGACCATGTCCAGTCGGTACCCCAACCCATATTTTCACTAAAGGAGTGGTTATCATAGCTACCTTCTGCACGCTCAGGATTAGGATAGGTTACAGAAACGCCGTTCCAGGTTTCATATCTTACACCATAGGTGGTTCTTAAATGAAGTCCTTCCAGGATTTTAAGATCAGCAAAAGCACTTCCGAAAAACTGGTTACTGGTATTTAAGTTATCTTTTCCGCGTACCAGCACCGCCAGAGGATTTTCGGCATTTCCCAGGAGGTTGCCCCTGCTTCCTGCAAAATTGCCCATGATATCATATACCGGTATAATGGTTTGAATACGATAAGCCCAACCTATGGGAGAGCCTTCACCCATATAGCTACCCGGCGTATTTACATTGGTTGCAAAGCCAACACCCTGGGTTCTTGAATACTGTATGTTTTCCCCTAGTTGCAGCCTGTCGTTGAGTAAAGTAAAATTGGTATTAGCTCTTATGGTATAACGTTTAAAGCCGGTATACCTTACAATACCATCCTGGTTCAGATAGCCGCCACTTACTGCATAGTTCGATTTTTCTGTGCCGCCGCTTACTGTAAGCTGGTAGTTTTGCATCGGCGCATTCTGAGTAATGGTTCTGAACCAGTCGGTACCTTGCTGGTTGGCTTTTGTGATCTGGTAAAAAGTGCTTTGACTGGTTGTATATTTATAACGCGATGGATCTACCATTGCAGGCGTGATCTTTTGTCCATTGGTAGTACCGGCCAGTAAATACTCAGGCAATGTGGGCTGGTTGGCATTGGTTCCGTAATAATCGGTCTGGGTCGGATCCAATCCTGCATTCCTGTAGCCGGTAAACAAGTAATCAGCAAATTGCTGTGGCGTTAAATACGTTGGGAACCGGCTGCGGTTGGGGTTCTGGCTGCCGTAATAAATATCCAGGTTAACCTGCGGCTTTCCCGACCTGCCTTTTTTGGTAGTAATGATCACTACACCGTTATTGGCTCTTGATCCATATATAGAGGCGGCAGAGGCATCCTTTAACACCTGCATACTTTCAATATCATTAGAGCTCAGCCAGCTTAGTTTTCCCTGGTAGGGCATTCCATCTATAATAAATAAGGGATCATTATTATTAATGGTGCTAAAACCGCGAATCCGGATTTGTGGTGTGGCGCCTGGTGATCCGTCGTTTACAATTTGCACACCAGCGGCCTTACCCTGAAGCGCTTCCAGCGGGCTTGCAGCTGGCTGGGCCTTTAGCTCCTTCATATCCACCACGGCTACCGAACCGGTAAGATCCTTTTTACGCTGCGTTCCATACCCGATTACAATCACTTCATTTAAACTGGATACGGAAGTCTCCAGTGCTACATTAATCTCTGTTTGGGTACCAACAATTACCTCCTGCTGCTGGAAGCCCACAGCGCTCACTACTAATACAGCCCCATCTCCAACGGTAATTTTGTAAAAACCTTTATCATCAGAAACGACACCATTTGTGGTACCTTTCTCTGTAACTGATGCCCCGGGAATAGGATCGCCTTTGGAGTCTGTTATTTTACCTGTAACCTGGGTTTGCTGCTGCTCTTCTTTAATAGTAGACACTATAGCTATAAGATTCCTGTTAAGCTTTTTAAAGGTAAGATGATTACCCTCCAGCAGCTTTTCCAGCACCTCGTTTAAAGAAGCTTCTTTAGATTTAAAATCTAACTGGGCTTTTAGCCCGCTCAGGTCATAATTGTAAATAAACCGGTAACGCGTGCTTTTCTCAATGGCCGTGAGCACGGTTCTTACATCAGTGTTTTTTAAATTAAGAGAAATACCCTGGCCCGAGGCATTGCCGGCCTGTACCTGAAAAGCAGTAAACAACACAATTGCAATAGCAAGCTTCATAACAAGCAAGGTTTTGAGCAGCGCCCCTGAAGGGAATAGAAACCCCTTCAGTACGTTTTTTTTCATACTTTTGATTTTAGAGTTAAACAATAGGAATTGCTCCTTTCTTATGGCATTCCGGTTTTTCTTATTGCCGGCGAATGTTGCAGCATTCTCCGGTTTTTATTTTGCGATCGTTACAGTTTTATCTTTTACAGTAAATTTAAAATTGGCTATTTGTTGCAAAGCTTTTAATGCTTCCCCAATCGTTTCATCTTCAAATGCCCCACGCAACCGGTAATTGGCCACTTCGGCATTTTCAAATTTTATTTGTACATCAAACCAGCGTTCCATCTTTATTGCCAGTTCTTTAAATGTATCTCCATCAAATAATAACCTGTTATGGATCCATGCAGTTTCTACAATCGATGAGTCGTTGCTTTCGTTTATTGCAATTTTAGAAACCAGGTACTGAGCCTCTTTTTCTTTACCCATAGGCAGGTGATCCGGCGACTCAACAACCTTTCCGATCAACTTATTAAATACCAGCTTTTCATTAGGACTTAGTATTATTTTAGGTATGCACTCTTTCTGTTTGGTTACCTGTATGGAGCCATGGATGAGAGTTGCTTCAATAGTAGCTTCTTCTTTATACGACTTTACATTAAACGCAGTACCCAGCACCCGTATATCAATGTCTGAAGTATGCACAATAAAGGGGCGATCTTTATTTTTGGCAACATCGAAAAAGGCTTCGCCATCCAGATATACCTCCCTCAAAGCGCCATTAAATTTTTTATCAAAATTCAACCTGGTGTCTGCATTCAACCAAACCTTTGTACCATCGGGTAAAATGATCTTTGATTTTGTTCCCCTGGTAGTTACAATGTCGTTCTTCGCTCCATCTTCTTTCTGCAGCTTCCCCTGGTTAAACAGTATTCCGGCTACAACAGTAAAGCCAATAAGAACGGCGGCTGCAGCCCATTTCAACCCTGCCCGGCTATATTTTCTTGTTGTAGGTTGATACCGGGATATTGCAACAACAGGCGTTTCCGCTTTAGTCAGTATCCGTTCAAAATGAGCATTATCCGAAATATTGAAAAAGTCCTGTGCGGGCATATTATGCCAGTACAACTGAACCGACTCTATCACATAATGGTCCTGAGGGTTATCCCTGATCCATTCCTCCAGCTCTTTCAGCTCACCGGGCGTAGCCTCCCCCGACAATTTGCGGGATAGTAGTATGGCCAGTTTTTCCTTCATATAGCTGCTCTATTATAATAGACAGCTAAAAGAAAAGATGACCCTAAAAAAAAATTATTTTTTTTGAAACCTGGAGGGGAAGTAATCAAAATATTTGCCAACAGCGTCTCCGATACGCTTTACAGCAATCACCATTTGAGCATCTATCGTTTTTTCCGAAACACCCAGCACTTCAGCAGCTTCCTTATATTTTAAGCCATCCTCCCTAACCAGCTTAAAAATTATTTTGCACCGGGGGGGAAGTGCATCCACCGCCTTTTTAATCTTTGCAAAAATTTCTGATGATATCAATCGCTGGTCCGGACGATCTTCCTCCATCAGCTCAATGTTGATAAAATCGAAAGCTTGCAGCTGCATCTCCCGGCTTTTATGAGACAGGAAATTCAAGGCGGTATTTTTGATGGCCGTATACAAGTAGGTAGTGATATTAGCAACCTGCAGCAGTTGCTCTTTGTGCTTCCATATCTTAATGAATACTTCATCCATGATCTCTACAGAAGCTTCTTTATTCTTGGTAATGGAAAAAGCGAAAGCTGTTAAACGTACCGCATAGGCATTGAACATCTCCCTGAAGGCATCTTCATTACCAGCGGCAATCAGGTGCTTCCATTTCTCAGTAAAAACGTTATCGGGCAATATATCTTCGTGCATCATGCAAGCAAGCGTCAAAACAAATATAAGTAATTCCATTTTTACAAGCACACACTATTCCAGCTACTCATTTATCGCAAGTTCAGGAGGCAGGCGCCATGTTATTACTTTTTAATAAACTTATCACCTACCAGGTTGAGCTCTATTCCATACTCCAGGTAGGCTTTCAAACCATCTAATACAGTAGTAAACCCGCCCGTATTGTTCATCACTGCAGCTATCAGTTCTTCACCGGAAAGGTTAAAACCGTAATTCTTTATTACCACATAAGTGGTATCTTCCGTCAACGCATTGAACTCATAATCAACGGTAGTTACAGGGTCTCCCCACTCTGTTGAAATGAATTGACCAGGTATAATTTTTTTGGTTGTTACCTTACTGGAAACCTTATACATCTCCCATTCCCAGGTAACTGTTTTCCCTTCTTCCAAAGGCCCGCTGGATTTAGTGAACCAGAATTTTGTAGTTATTACCGGATCAATAAATGCCTTAAAAACAAGGTCCACCGGCTTACGTATTAGCATTTGGGTTTCAATGATCACATCATTTGTCATAGTAGTTAATTAAAAATTGATCCTGTTTAATCCATATTACGGAAGTAAGTTACCATCATTTATTTAACGCAGCAACTACATTAATATTACTTTTGCGGCATTTTAAAAGAAGTAGTATGTCAATCAACACAAAACTAGCAGCGCGAAGTGGCGGAACCTGCGAACTTTGCTCAGCCTTACCAGCAACACATGAATATACGCTAAGTCCTAAAGATGATTCTTCAGCTGACCACCAGGCAGCCCTTTGCGACAGTTGCCTCGAGGCCATTAAAAATGAAGATAAAAGTGAGTACTGGAGATGCCTGGAAGGAAGTATCTGGAATACGGAACCGGTTGTACAGGCTTTAAGCTACCGGCTGTTATATACCTGCAGGGAAAACGACTGGGCCAACGATGTGATACAGTCTGTTGAGTTAGACGAGCCGGTTATACAGTGGGCGCTCAGCATATTTGAGGTAGCCGAGGTACATAAAGATGCATTTGGCAACACCCTTGAGAGCGGAGACACGGTAACACTTACCCAGGGACTGAATGTTAAGGGTACCAGCTTTACCGCAGCTAAAGGAACGGTGGTGAAAAGAATACGATTAGTACCTGATAATACCGGTCAAATCGAAGGAAAAATAAATGACCAGACCATTGTTATACTTACCCAATATGTAAAGAAAAGCTAGGGCAACGTATTATTTAAATTAAAAAACAGGCCACGGTTTAAACCGTGGCCTGTTTTTTAATTGGACCATTTATTTTATCCAGTTTATTTTTTGCGTTTTAACATCCCTGGAATTGCCACCAATCATTATTTCAAACTCGCCGGGTTCCCAATCGTACCTGAGGTTGCTGTTATAGAATTTTAAATCTTCGGGCGTAATATTGAAAGTAACCGTTTTTGATTCACCGGCTTTAACTGCTACCTTCTGAAACCCTTTTAGCTCTTTCACGGGCCTGGTTACACTACCTGCCACATCCCTGATATATAGCTGCACCACTTCCTGACCGTCGTACTTACCGGTATTGGTTAAGGTAACACTGGCTTTTAAAGTTTGATTGCCTTTTAAAGCAGTACTGCTCAGTTTTACATCGCTGTAAGTAAAAGAACTATAGCTCAAACCATATCCAAAAGGATACAGCGGGTCGTTGCTCACATCAATATAATTGCTTCTGAACTTTTGAAACCATTTACCTTCCGCCAATGGACGGCCTGTATTTTTATGTGCATAGTAAAGCGGAATCTGCCCTACGTTTTGCGGGAAGCTCATTGTTAATTTACCGGAAGGGTTTACATCGCCAAACAGCACATCGGCAATAGCGCTGCCAGCCTCGCTTCCACCAAACCACACATTCAGGATAGCCGGTACATTTTTATCTTCCCACCCTAATGTAAGCGGGCGGCCGGCAAATAATACCAATACTACGGGTTTTCCGGTAGCCAGTAATTGCTTCAGCAATTTTTGCTGGGTTTCGGGAACATCAATACCAGAGCGGCTGCTGGCTTCCCCGCTAAATTCGGCTGACTCACCCATAGCCGCAACAATCACATCCGATTTAGCGGCTATATCCAAAGCTTCTTTAGCCAGCTCTTCCTCGCTGCGTTTATCACGGTTTAAGCCTTTGCCAAACATGGTAGCCCGCTCTTCTAAAACGGCATCTGCAGTAAGGTTGCTGCCTTTTGCATAAAGCACTTCAGCGCTGTTACCCAGTACCTGTTTTAATCCTGCTAAAACCGATATCGATTTATCTTGTTTCGTAGCCACGCTCCAGGTACCTGCCATATTATTGGCCGCATCGGCCAATGGCCCTATCAAAGCAATCTTTCCCGATTTTTTTAACGGCAGTGTGTTGTTCAGGTTTTTTAATAATACAAAACTTTGTGCAGCAATCTGCCTGGCCACTTTCCGGTTGGCGTCGGTAAAAATTTCGTTTTTAGCACGCGCTTCATCACAGTATTTATAAGGATCTTTAAATAAACCCAGTTTGTACTTCGCTTCCAGCATCCGGCGGCAAGCCTGGTCAATTTCAGCTGCCGTCACCTTCTTCTCTGCCAGAGATTTTTTAAGTGTCTTTAAGAACCCTTCGCCCACCATATCCATATCCACGCCGGCTTTTAGGGCAAGAGCCGATACAGTCTGCAAATCACCCATACCATGGTCTACCATCTCGTTAATTCCTGTATAATCCGTTACTACAAAGCCCTTAAAGCCCCACTGTTTTCGCAATACATCGGTCAACAACCATTTATTACCCGTTGCAGGAACGCCGTCTATTTCATTAAAAGAAGCCATTACACTTCCTACGCCTGCATCAACAGCAGCTTTGTATGGCGGAAAATATTCGTTATACATCCTGATGCGGCTCATATCTACCGTATTATAATCCCTTCCCGCTTCGCCTGCACCATACAAGGCATAATGCTTTACGCAAGCCAGTATATTGCTGTTCAATCTTAAATCACCCTGGTAGCCCTTAACCATTGCTTTGGCAATTTGTGAGCCTAAATAGGGATCTTCACCATTGCCTTCTGAAACCCTTCCCCAGCGCGGATCGCGGGAGATATCTACCATGGGACTAAACGTCCAGCCAATACCATCGGCGCTTGCCTCAACAGCAGCTATACGGGCCGATTGCTCTATGGCCTTCATATCCCAGGTACAGGATAAACCCAATGGAATGGGGAAAGTAGTTTCGTAACCATGTATGACATCCATACCAAACAGCATGGGAATTTTCATACGGCTTTCTTCTACCGCCACTTTTTGAATGGCTTTGATCTTTTCAACGCCTTTAATATTGAAAAGTCCACCCACCAGTCCTTTTTTTACATTTACGCCGATATCAGAATTAGTAGCTGTACCCGTAGTGAATTCACCGGCACTTGGCAAATTCAACTGACCAATTTTTTCCTCCAGCGTCATTTTACTCATCAAACCGGTAATAAAGCTATTCATAGCAGCATCGCTACTTTGTGCACGCCCTGCACTCACCAGCACCAAAAGAAAAACAACAGATAATAACGTATTCTTTATCATATAGCGAATTTTAATTTTATATACAAGATGATATATTTTTTCTATTCGAGGTATCTTCACCTCGAATTAATATATTGTCTCTACCAACCGCTCTGATCCTTATTTTATAGCCATCTGCCAGCTCGTAACTCATTATTCTATTTTTTCATCGTCAGGAATAGCTTAAAGAGTTGAGGCGAAGACATCTCAAACAGGATCCATTATTCTACTTTAATGACTTTACTTCTCTCACTCACCCCATTTTCATTAATTGACTGGATACAGTAGTAATATGGTTTCTGCGAATCCATTGCCTTCATCCAATATTCATTGTTACTATGCACCATAATGCTGGTGTATAATTTGTCGGGATGTGTACCATAAAAAATATTATAGGCAAATGCATTATCTACCGGATTCCATTTTATAAAGGCACTACGTTTATCCTTTTCAGTTCTGAGCACAATAAAGTCCTTTACAGCGTCAGGCTTTGCCCCATTTCCATTACCAAAAACCCTGAAGCCACTTAATGCAAATTTACCGGTTGGCATGTGTATGTTTTCCAGCTTTATATAACGGGTTTGTACCGCTTTAGCTAGCTGAACATATTCATGCGGTATATCAGTTAAATTGTTGCTTTTGTCAACTAACAGGGTCCACTTTTTTCCGTCAGGCGAATGGTATAATTTGTACTGA
>JBCNOR010000172.1:0-9185 GCA_039593785.1 Niabella sp.
CGGATTAAAAATGCGATCGATTTATAAGGTAAACGGATCATAAGACCATTTACCTTAAAATTTCATTATTATTTTGTGCCTGCTTCTTTAGCGGCATCAGATTTCATTTTGTCATTAGCTGTGATCAGGAACTCAACACGACGGTTTTTGGAACGGCCGTCAGGTGTATCGTTGGAGTATTTGGGGTTTCTCAAACCATAGCCGATAGTACTTAACCTTTGCAGGCCAATTCCTTTATCTGCCAGATAATTGGATACAACAGATGCCCTTCTTTCAGATAAAGCCTGGTTATACTTTTCGGTACCGGTATTATCGGTATGGCCCTGTATTTCCACATCGGTATCAGGATATTTGTTCAGAATCGTGATGAGGTCATCTAAAGTAGATTTAGATGCAGTAGTCAGCGCAGCCTGGTCAAAACCGAATAATACAGCACTGCTGAATTCCACTACAATACCCTCTTCTACCCTTTCAACTTTTGCACCTGGTACTTCCTGCTTGATTTCCTCAGCCTGCTTATCCATTTTCTTTCCAATAATAGCTCCTGCGGTACCTCCCACAGCAGCACCAATAATAGCACCCAAAGCTGTGTTTCCTGCTGCTTTTCCTATAACTGCGCCTACAGCAGCACCACCACCAACACCAATGGCGGCACCTTTTTGTGTTCTGGTTGCGCTTTCGCAACCTGCCAATGTTAAACCTGCAAAAGCAGTAGCGAATAATGTTGTTTTAACGATTTTCATCAGATAAGTTTTTAAATTTTATAATATTAAAGCTGCAAAAATAAACGCTAGCACCGAACATCTTATACATTTATTCCTAACCAGCTCTAAACCTCAACAACTCTAACAGGCAGTTAACAAACTACGTGCCAGTGAATTTTGAATATAGACAAATGAACATATAAAAAGGTTGCCTTACGGGGCAACCTTTTACATAAATTTTTATAGGACGTTGTTTTTACTGCTGCGTATTAGCAGGCGCTGCGGCTACTTCCACAACTTTTGTCAACACGTAATTGGTACCCTTTGCCAGGGAAGTTTTTTTCTTATCTTTTTTCTCTGCCTTTTTTGCATTTTCTTGTGTTGCATCAACTTCCTCAGCAGATACTGCCATTGCTGCGCTATCATCTGCTGTCATTTCAGGAAATATAGCGGCTGGATTTTCTTCATCAAACTTAGCCCCAACATTCACATATAATTTATGACTAGCTGAGTCGAAAATCAATGTACCTTCTTTTAATGATTTTCCGGAATATCTTGGAGCCGGCTTTTCGGTGGCATCAACCGCAGTTGCATCTGCTGTTACCACGCCATCCACATCATTTTGAAGTGTTTTCTGCACAGGGATTTTATAAGTACCGGGCGACTGTTTCAAATCTGCTTTAAATTTACCCTGCGGCATTCCATTAACCCATACAACACCTTTATTTTCAGCATCTCTTGTTATAGTCACACTTGCAACAGATCCATCCTTATCAACATAATCATATTTTCCCAATACCGGGAAAATCATTTCATCGGTTAGTTCACCGGGCATGGGAGCTAACTCCTTAGGCTGAGGTTTATAATTCCGGGGTACTTCAGGCGTAGCAGATGTCTGCGCAAAAGATGTGGCAGCTATAGTTAAAGAGAGCACCGCTGCTAAAAGAAAGTTCTTTTTCATTTGTCGATTTTTTACGGTTTTAATGGTCGCCGGGACTGAATTTAATCAACTAGCCCCTGGCCCTTTTATAAAAATGAATTTCCAATGAAGCGCCGTATCACCGTATGACGCTATTGGAATCAATCGATCTAAAAAGAAATTATTATGCCAAAATTTATTTAACGCTGATTAAACCTTTATTTTAGATTTTAGTTATGATTTAGATCCGCACTAATTTTGCACGTACTAAATCCACAAAAAACAGGGAGAACAAATTGAAAAATAAAGACTTAAATACAATAGATGTTACCGGTGCAAGGGTGCACAACCTGAAAAACATCGATATATCTATACCCAAAAATGAGTTGGTGGTGATCACCGGGATCAGTGGTAGTGGAAAATCATCCCTGGCTTTTGATACTATTTACTCTGAAGGCCAGCGCCGTTATATGGAAACATTCGGAGCCTACGCGCGGCAGTTCATAGGCGATATGGAGCGCCCGGATGTAGACCAGATCACAGGCCTTTCTCCCGTTATCTCTATCGAACAGAAGACTACCAATAAAAACCCCCGGTCTACGGTGGGTACGGTTACTGAAGTGTACGATTTCTTCCGCCTATTTTATGCACGTGTGGGCGAGGCTTATTCCTACAACACGGGCAAAAAAATGGTAAAATGGAGCGAAGAAGAAATTGTAGAAAATATTTTCGGACGCTTTAATGGAAAAAAAATAAACCTGCTGGCCCCCCTGGTACGCGGCCGGAAAGGCCATTACAGGGAGCTGTTTGAAGATGTACGCAAGAAAGGATTTTTAAAGGTTCGCGTAGATGGAGAGATTAAAGATATTACTGCTAAAATGCAGGTAGACCGCTACAAAATTCATGATATTGAATTAGTGGTAGACCGGCTGCAGGTAACCGACGATTTAAAGGCACGATTGAGCCAAAGCGTTCAGCAGGGTTTAAAGCTGGGTAAGGACCTCTTATTTGTACTGGTAAATGACGAAGCAGAAGTTACCCAATATTCAAAAATGCTGATGTGTGAAGACACTGGGATCAGTTATGAAGAGCCCTCGCCTAATTCCTTTTCATTTAACTCGCCGTATGGCGCCTGCCCGTATTGCCGCGGCCTTGGTACCAGTTCGGTGATCAATATGGACCTGGTGTTGCCTGATACCTCCAAAACCATTAAAGAAGGTGGCATTGCCCCATTGGGTGAAGAAAGGGAAGCCAGTGTGTTTAAGCAGGTAGAAGCTTTTGCAAGAAAACATAAGATCAACCTGAGCAAGCCGCTGAAAGATATACCACAGGCCCAGCTTGACCTGTTACTATACGGTGACGGCGACGCTGTTCAATCCTTACATCTTGACGGAACCGATGAATCTATTCCCGATTACTACACGGGAAGCTACGAGGGCATTATCCCGATGCTCAAGCGCTGGTATCTTTCTACGCAAAGCAATGAAGGACTACGTGAGTGGGTGGAAAAATTTATGGAGCTACAGCCCTGCCCTTCCTGCAACGGCGACCGTTTAAAAAAAGAAAGTCTCTGGTTTAAAATCGATAATAAAAATATTGCTTATTTAAGCAATCTAAACCTCGATAACCTGGCTGCATGGCTGGACGGAATTGAGTTACGCCTAAGCAAAAAACAGAATGCTATTGCGAAAGATATCCTCAAAGAGATAAGAGAACGTTTAGGCTTTTTGCTGGATGTAGGCTTAACCTACTTATCGTTGAACCGGCCCAGCAGAACATTGAGCGGTGGCGAGTCGCAAAGGATAAGACTGGCTACCCAGATAGGATCACAATTGCAGGGCATCACGTATATACTGGATGAGCCATCCATTGGTTTACATCAAAGGGACAACCAGCGCCTGATTCACTCTTTACAGAACCTGCGTGATATTGGTAATAGCGTTCTGGTTGTAGAACATGATAAGGATATTATGCTCGCAGCCGACTACCTGATCGATATAGGCCCGCGTGCCGGTCATCACGGGGGTCGTGTAGTGGCGCAGGGCACACCCAAAGAGATTTTAAAACTGGATACCATTACCGCAGGGTATTTAAATGGTCATCTAAAAATAGAAACACCCAAAGAACGCCGCAAAGGCAATGGTAAATTTGTAGAATTAAAAGGTGTAACGGGTAATAACCTTCAAGGCGTAAGTGTGAAATTTCCGTTGGGTAAAATGATCGTAGTTACCGGCGTAAGCGGCAGCGGCAAGTCTACATTAATAAATGAAACCCTTTACCCTATTTTAAGTAATCACTGCTTCCCTGCCAGTAAGATGCAGGCGATGCCGCATAAATCGGTAAAGGGTTTAGAACATATCGACAAGGTGGTTGAGATTGATCAGTCACCAATTGGACGAACACCACGCAGCAATCCCTCTACCTACTGCGGGTTCTTTACTGATATCAGGACCTTATTTGCCTCGGTGCCTGAAGCAAAGATCCGCGGGTATAATGCCGGTCGTTTTTCATTCAATGTAAAAACGGGCCGTTGTGATGTTTGTGAAGGCGGCGGCATGCGTGTTATTGAAATGAATTTCTTACCGGATGTATATGTACCCTGCGAGAAATGCAATGGCAAAAGATATAACCGGGAAACCCTGGAGATCCGCTATAAGGGCAAATCGATTTCAGATGTATTAGATATGACGGTTGATGATGCAGTCGTATTCTTCCAGGCAGTACCCAATATATTCAGAAAGATAAAAACCTTACAGGACGTAGGTTTGGGCTATATTACACTCGGGCAAAGCGCCGTAACGCTGAGTGGTGGCGAGGCACAAAGAGTGAAACTCAGCACCGAGCTTTCAAAAAAGGATACCGGCAAAACTTTTTATATCTTAGATGAACCTACCACGGGCCTGCACTTCCAGGATATTAAGCATCTCATTGATGTTTTGGACAAGCTGGCCGACAGGGGCAACACGGTGCTGATCATTGAACATAATATGGATGTGATCAAGATTGCAGATCATATTATTGACCTGGGACCTGAAGGTGGTGATGGCGGCGGACAGATATTATTTGAAGGCACACCCGAGGGGTTGGTAAAGTGTAAAGAAAGCTATACAGGGCATTTTCTTAAAACTGAACTTAATTAAACACGATGCATATTGATAACCTGAGCGACCTGCCCGACTGGGACGATGACAGGCTTCCGCTGGATGATGAAGAAGGTGAAGAGTGGAAGCCCAACCCAACCCGTGAAGCCTGCAAGGCACTTTACCAGAAATGGAAAGAGATTATGTTGATGCTGAAAGGCGCTTTAGACACTACCCAATCCGAGGAAGCAGAAAACATTTCCTACACCGACGATTTAAAATATATGGTGCTGGGAGATGCTTATGAGGTAGGCGTAAAGATCAGGAGCTCTGAGGTGGGCAACATGTATGTACTTCGTATGGAGAATGCTGCTATCATTCGAAAAAATGCACAACATGTGGCGAGCTCCCTGCTTATGCTGGGAGCTGAAGACGAAACCGAGGAACAATATGTGGATTTGATCAGGGCCGAGATTGATCAGTTCAGGGAGTTATTTAAAGTATGGATCGGCACTTTTGAAAAAGATGAATATACAGATGATTGGGGGCTGTTTGTATAAACGTCAACCCTCTCAAGTATATATGATCACAATATATATATAACTTTGTAGAATAATACTATAAATATGAAAAACTACCTGCTTCTCACTGTACTCCTGATTTGCTGTTTTTTGGCTGTCAAATCACAAAATAACGATCCGATAATACTTACTTTTCCACCCCTTGAAGCGAAGATCATAAATAACCAGCTGAGCGTTGAATGGACCTCTTTCTCTGAAAAGAATATTAAACGCTACAACATTGAAGTATCCAGAGACGGCAAAGCTTTCACCACAATAGGGACGGTATTATCAAAAGCTGAAGGGGGAAATTCAGCATCTCCCCTCAATTATACATTTAGCAGATCTGCTACCAATCTATTAACAGGAACAATATTATTTTTATTACCATTTTTAAGATTTTCTAATGAAGCAAGAAGAAAAAGAACGGGATATTTAGTAGCGGTTCTGTGTTTAAGTGCCGCTTCTTTTCTTGGTTGCCGGAAATCGGAAGTAGACAAAACTGAAACCCTTTATTTACGTGTGGTGCAAGTAGACAACACAGATCGTGCGGCCTACAGTAAAATCGTAAAAGTTAAATAACGTTTTTTTTATTTCTGATTGATCACGGTTTCAATAACCAGGAACTCACTTTCCTCATTAGAATCTATGGAGATATTATCAGTGTCCCAGATACCTATTGCATCACGTTCAGGGACAGCCTGCCCGTTTACCGTTATACTACCAGAAATATTAAATACAAACAAGCACATATTTTCAGGCCGGAACGTGTAATTCACCTGCCTACCCTTTTCAAAATAGCCTAGTGATAATTTAGCATTCTGGTTGATCCAGCAATGGGCCAGCCCCTCCTCACTTGAAATAATCGTAACCAGCTGGTTTTTTCTTTGAGCTTTTGGAAAGCTACGGGTTTGATAACGCGGGTTGATATTTTGCTGTTTGGGATAGATCCATATCTGCAAAAAGTTCACCTCCTCTTCACCAATATTATACTCCTCATGCTTCAGGCCGCTACCGGCGCTCATGATTTGTACCCCACCTTCCTCAATTACGGTACTATACCCCATCGTATCTTTATGATTCATCTTTCCCTTCAATAATATCGAGATGATCTCCATATTGATATGAGGGTGGATACCAAACCCCTTACCAACTTCGAGATAATCATCATTAAAGGCAAATAAGGTTCCGAAGGCGCTTTTAACCGGATTATAATAATTACTGAAACTAAACACAAAATTACTGCGTAACCAGCCGATATCTTTGGTACCACGCTCCGCAACCGGGTATAAAACTGTTTCCATTTTTTTAGTTTTTAAAAATTAAGAATAAAACTGTGCAGCCCTGGTAACCTATTTAAAAACAAGACTGTTCGCCAGGCTGATCTCATCGCTATTGATGGTATGTCCCATGTTGGGATATATTTTCTCCGTAACATCGGCGCCCATTGATTTCAGCAGGCTTGCTGAGTCATGCACCCGTTCAACCGGCACATGAAAGTCCGGATCACTGGTGCCGATAAAAACGGGAGTTTTTGCAAAATCACCTTTATAACGATCGCTATAAATACGATCACCGATCAGGCCGCCGGTAAAAGCCACCGCCCCACCATACCTTGTAGCGTTACGTGTTATATATTCCAATGTTAAACAAGCGCCCTGTGAGAAGCCGGCAAAATAAATATGCTCTTTGGCGATGCCTTTTGCTATAGCAACTGCCACTGTTGCGGCTACCAGTTCCAGGGCGCTATCCAGCCAGGGCTGGTTCTGCGCAATTGGCGCTATAAACGATTGGGGATACCAGCTATTGTTAGTGGCCTGCGGGGCGAGTAACAAATAATCTTTTACGTTAAGGTGATCAGCCAGTGATAAGATATCTTCTGCCCTTGCGCCCCTGCCGTGTAACAGGATCAGCGCCTTTGAAGGATCATTAATATTGCCCGCCGTTATTATATTTTCTGAATGCATATATGCTCCATTTTTAATTTATTGACTGCCTATGTAAGTCAGATATTGGCACTATAAACGGAATGTCGAAATCCATTTAACGCGAAGACACCAGGCGCTAAAATCTTTTGAAAAGTATTCGCGTCTTTCTTCGCGGACCTGGCGTCCTTGCGGGTAAAATATCTCACGCAATTTTAAGCACTTACTTCAATACAGGTAATACTTTTTCTATCTCGCTCCTCGAAGGCTCATATTGTTTAGGCAATTTTAATGCCGTGCCCAAATCAGCCAAAGGCTCATCTACGGTAAAGCCGGGATTATCCGTAGCTATTTCAAACAATACACCACCTGGTTCGCGGAAATAAAGCGAGTAAAAATAATCACGGTCTATCTTAGGAGTGATCTGGTGGCCCGCACTTAAGATCTTTTCACGAAAATTCATTTGCACCTGATCGTCCTTCACCCTGAATGCGATATGGTGATTGGTACCTCCTGCATTATAGCCGGGTTTAGCCGACTCATCCAGGAGTATGTCTATAATATTTGCTTCATGAACAGCATTGGTTACAAACCTATAACGATTCCCTTCCTGCTCCGTTTGCTGATAACCGAATATATCTGTAAGAATTTTTGCCGTTGGCTCTAACCTGTTCAGGGTAAGTGTAGTATTGTAAAAACCTTTGGTGGCCACGTCTTGAGTTATTGCAG
Organism: Niabella sp.; assembly: GCA_039593785.1. Lineage (GTDB taxonomy): Bacteria > Bacteroidota > Bacteroidia > Chitinophagales > Chitinophagaceae > Niabella. Next base: position 7,918 of record JBCNOR010000172.1, read on the forward strand.
GCGTTGCATAACCTTTACGGCTATCTGCTGCTTTGGGTGCAATCAAACTCAGGTTAAGACCATCCGGATCTGTAAACGGTAAATATTGCTCTCCAAAACGTTCAGCGGTCTCGCCTGTTTCTACCTGGTAACGATTCAATCGTTCTTTCCAAAAGTCAAGGCTTCCTTCAGGAACCGAATAAGCAATCTCTGTTGCCATACCGGCGCCGGTCCTTCCTTTGGGTATTCCCTGCCAGGGGAAAAAGGTAAGAATAGTGCCAGGGGCACCTTCCTCATTACCATAATAAAAATGATAGGTACCGGGATCGTCGAAGTTGACGGTTTTCTTCACCAACCGCAATCCTAAAACCTGTGTATAAAAATTAAGATTCTCTTGTGCGTTGCCTGCAATCGCAGTGATGTGATGCAGTCCTAATATTTTATTGTCCATAATTATTGTCTTTTATTGTTTCACAAAATTGGGACAATAACCGTTGACAGGAAATAAGGTAGATTAACCACACCACTTAACCTGGTTCAAGTGATTTTTCAGGAAGTTACCATTTCAATATGATCAATACCTGCATCGTCGTAAATATCGCTGCATTGCTCAAAGCCCAGCAGCTCATAAAATTTTTTCAAATGATATTGTGCCCCGATCTTTATAGCGGCCTTTCCAAATATCTGGTAGCTTCGGGCGATACTTTCCTGCATCAACAGTTTACCTGTTCCTGATTTGCGGGCTTCCTTTTTCAATACCACCCTTCCTATTGACTGTTCGGCATAACTTACTCCCGGAGGAATTAAACGTGCGTACGCCACTAGTATTCCATCTTTCCATCCCATCAGGTGGTAGCTTTTGAGGTCCTTACCATCTACATCCTGGTAGTAGCAATGCTGCTCCACCACAAACACCTCACTGCGCAGTTGCAGTATGAGGTACAGTTCCTCCAGCGCCAGTTCTTTGAACGATTTGCAAATCCAGTTGATCATAAATTCAGATTAACTTTTTAATACTCCGTTGGCAACATAAAAAATAAATCGCAAACCATTAAATTTATAACCTAAAGTGTATTTGATGCAAAAATTATTTTTCCTTTTACTTTTTGGCTGCTATTCTCTAACTGTTTCCGCCCAAAACAAGCTGGCGCCACTCACCGTACAAAAAATAATGCGTGATCCCAGGTGGATGGGCAGCTCGCCCTCCCAACCTCAATGGAACCGCACGGGAGATACTTTATATTTTTTATGGAACCCTGACAAAAAGCCTGCGGACTCGCTTTATTTTA
>JBCNOR010000173.1:0-9064 GCA_039593785.1 Niabella sp.
TGATCTTATTTAGAAAAAGGGGATGGTTTTAACGGGCCGGTAAACTCCCTCTCAGATAAAATATAAGTACATTCTGGTAAAAAGCAGGCAGCTTTTGAGGTAGCTGTTTATTATTTTAGACCCTCTGTTCTGAAATAATAAACTATTCATTATGAAGAAAATTGCCTTCCTGTTTTTCAGCGTTTTCCTTTTTACTTTTTCCTTCGCCCAATCTGTTACCTTAGAAGATTACAACAGGGCAGTCAGCTATTTTAGAAATAACCTGGCAAAGAATACCATCTGGAATATCAGCCTCACACCCAACTGGCTAAGAGATAGCAGCGGATTCACCTATTCTGTCCAGGATGCCAATGGCACACACCGCAAAAAATACGATTTTAAAACAGGTAATATATCCGATGCGCCCGATGAGCCGACAGGCCAGCGGCAATGGGAGGGTGGTAGCAGGCGCCGTAACGAGGAAGCCGCATCGCCCGATAAAAGCCAGGTGGCTTTTGTAAAAGATTATAACCTGTTTATCAAAAGCCCGCAAAGCAGTGAAGCAAAGCAACTCAGTACCGATGGGGCAAAAAATTATGAATACGCCAGCTACTATGGATGGGGCGAGTTGATAGAAGGAGAGAATGGTGAAAGAACGCCTCATTTTTCGGTTAACTGGTCTCCCGACTCTAAATGGCTGCAGGCCTATATCTGCGACCTGCGTAACGGGAAAAAAATGTACTTGCTGGATTGGAGCATCGACAGCCTCTATAAGCCTAAATTACTGTCTTATTATCGTGGCTCCCCGGGCGATACGGATATGGTATACATGACCCCGGTTGTGTTTAATGCGGCAACCGGAGCCATGCACCGGTTAGATGAGTTCAGGAATGTAAATACCGTTGGCTTTGAGTGGATACCCGGATCAGCAAAAGCTATTATTTATGAACGGGAGAGAGGCTATCAAAAAGTAAACCTTTACCGCTACGACCCCTCCACTAAAACGAAGGAGCTACTGTATACCGAAAGCAGCCCAACCAATATCGATAACTTTAACTACCGGCTGGTTCATGAGTGGAACCAGATTGTTTTTACATCTGAAAAAGAGGGCTGGAAGCAATTGTATGCGCTCAGCCTGAAAGATAAAGAGGTAACCAGGCTTACACAGGGAGATTACTATGTAAATGATATTGGGTTGATCAACCGGAAAACGGGTGATATTTTTTTTACAGCAAAAGGAAAAGAAGGTACTAACCCTTACTATGATTTTGCCTATAAGCTCAATATTAAAACCAGGAAAACAACTTTGCTAACACCGGAAAAGGAAAATCACGAAGTATATTTTTCCCCCGATGGAAAATACCTGGTTGATAATATTTCAACCATGTCGAAACCCAACCGTGCAGTTTTGCGCGATGGTGCTACAGGCAAGATATTAAAAGAGCTATCTCAAACACAGATCAATTTAGCCCAGGGCAAAGCGCATCCCTTGCCGGAAGAATTTACTACATTGGGGCGCGATGAAAAAACCACTATTTATGCCGCCATCTGGAAGCCTTCCCATTTTGACCCTGCTAAAAAATACCCGGTTATTGACCAAACTTATACAGGTCCGCATACTTATATGTTTCCTAACGGCTTTGCCAAAGCCCTTGGCAGGGGCAACCAGGCCTTAGCCGAGTTAGGGTTTATTGTTGTAGCTATTGACGGGCTGGGAACCGCTGGACGGTCAAAAGCTTTTCATAATGTATCTTACAAAAACATGGGGCAAAACCTGCTGGACCACGTCATTGCGATTAAAGCCATGGGTAGGCAGTTTTCGTGGGTAGATACGACCAGGGTTGGCATTTTTGGCCATTCGGCAGGCGGTTATGATGCAGGACATGCAGTTTTAGAATTTCCCGATTTCTACAAAGTAGCGGTAGCCAGCTCTGCCGATCATGATTTCAGGATGGAGAAAGACTGGTGGCCTGAAATGTATATGGGTTGGCCGGTGGATAGCAGCTACCATAAAGTTTCCAATATTACCATGGCAGGCAACCTGAAAGGAAAGCTGCTGATAGTGCATGGCGGTATTGATGAAAATGTAAACCCTTCTGCCACTTTTAAGCTGGCTGAAGCACTGGTAAATGCAGACAAGCAATTTGATATGCTGATCCTGCCCAGTCAGCATCACGGTTACGTAGGAAAGGCTTCAGACTATTTCCAGAAAAAGCTCTGGAACTATTTTGTTGAACACCTGAGGGGAGTGGAACCTATCTGGGATTTTAAATTGCGATAATTATAAAAAAAGAGGCGGAAACAATTGATATCGTTTCCGCCTTTGTTATTATAAAGGATTTTTCCTTATTCTGAAATTACAGAAACCACGCGGCTGAATTTGATAGACCCGTCTTTATCTACCTGCGCAATTCTTATGTATTTAATATTACTGTCGCCGTTATTCACTCCGGCCTGATCTCTTTTCTGGCAGGCGATGAAAATGCCTGCTGCAATAAGTATTGTAAGCACCCACTTTCTGTTTCTTCTAAAGCTAAACAGCGAGAAAATGGCAACCAGGGCTGCTCCCAAAGAAATCACTGTTCCTGTGTTGTCGATAGCGATATTATAGCTCAGGGAAGAAAGCGATGTGCCATTGGTAGCCTTGCTGTTTACTTTAGCAATCCGCGCAAAATTTTCTCCATCAAAAGAAGCTTCAACAAAGAAGTGGTCATTATTGGTTTCGCTTTCTGTTTTCCAGTTCACCAAAAGCTTATCATTTTTTATTTTCGCATTGATGCCGGTAAAGATCACCGGTAAAGCGCCATCAATACTCACCCAGAAATCTTCTGTCTGTCCATAAAATAGTGCTCCGCCCGGTCCAAAATTGCTGTTATTAATATAATCCGCTCTTACCCGCATTCTTAATAATTGGTTCCTGGCAGTTCCCGCAGCAGTCAGTTTCTCCGACGGAATTTGCGCGCTGTGGCTATAAACGCCGGTTTCTGTGGGAGTATTACTATTTAAAATAAGCTCGTCGCTATCGAATACACCATTGTTATTAAAATCAATCCATGCTTTACAGTTTTGCTGAAAATCCCCTCCCGTTGTTACGGTTAACGTAGACGCGGAACTTCCTGATATTACAGTTCCGAGGTTGCATGAGTTATCCATAAAAAACTGCTGGTTATCGTCTATATATCCATAGGATTGATAAGTCAGGTTGCCCAATGTGATGTTCCAAGGCCCCATGCGGGTGTTTGTGTTAAAGGTGTTGGCAGTCGGTATTTGAGTTGTATTGATTTTAACTGGTGTAACAGGCGGTGGTGTAGAAGCCACTGATGTCATTAGACCAGCGCGTGCGATATTTAACGTTGCCATCATTCTTGTACTTTGTCCTAAGGTAAACCGGTCAAGGCAACCACCATAACCCATTATATTTTTCTGTATACCATTATAAGGGTTATTATTATAGCAGGGATTAGGGTCGGTATTCAGTATAGCACAGGCGCCTCCCTGCAGCAGATTCTTTACCGGGTCCGTATCGCAAACCTTATCTCCTATTGTTGAGCAATTGCCTGCATCCGTCATTGGAGAACATACAGTTTGCGACCCTCCTTCAAAAGTATGGTAGAGACCAAAAGCATGCCCCAGCTCATGTGTAAGCGTTGTGGAAGCAGGGGCTACCAACTGGGAGGCAATGATCATCATACCCTCCATCCAATGGGAGGGCATGTTTTGAACATTGTCATTTATTATTGGTAAATTGGCATAACCACCTACAAAAGTTCCGGCAGGAACATCGGCCGCAATTTTCCAAACCACCCAAATATTGTATACCTGGTCATTAGGCCAAAAACTCAGGCTTCTGATGGCGTCATTGTCGGCTCCTTCCACAGTCTCCGGTGAATTAGGAACCACAACACCGTTGTCATTGTAACCCGGCACATCACCCCCATTTACCCTGACAATACCATTGCTCGGGCTACAGTTCTGTGTTCTCTTCGCTAATGTAAACTTTATAGGCGTTGACGCACCCACGCTACGGCTGCTGGTTGCCGCAAAGTCGGCGCTCAGGCGGTCAATGGCGTCCCTGATTTCCTGATCTGTAGGGTTTACCCAACCTGCCGGGTTGTTGGATGGCGCAATCACATGTACCACAACCGGAATCTCGTATACCGGCCCCGGTAATATATTTAAGTTTTGAAACTGTGCGCGGGTTTTAACGATCCGTTCAACATCCTGCTGGATTTTGTACTCCGTAGCAGCTAATTTTTGAACATAATCAGGACTTTTTCGTAAGTGCTGATTTACAAAATCGAAACCGCAAATTGCTTGTTGTGAAATAGACCTCGTACAGAGGAACATGCTGCTGATAAGCAGGAGGAAGCGGAGAGCTCTCATGGCGCTAACTGATTGGTTTAGGGACTAGAAACTATTGATTTAGATAGCCAATGCTAAGTTAGTTCTTTCCTTTATAACTCCATACAGTGCGCCTATTTTTTATACTGCTATTCAAAAACGGCTCATCGTGCAGTAAATTAAAATAAATAGGGGGCCGTCAGCTCCTACCTTTTTTTGAATACAGGCACGGTGCTACAGGGTTCTCCATACATCAGGCTTTTTACAACAGGTAAGAGAACACGGGTAATGTCAGCATAGGCTTCCTCTCCAATACCCATATCGCCACAACCCTTAATCACCACACGCTTATCCTGGTAGTCCGCTGTATTAATCGCGTTGATATTGTTCAGTAATAATCTCTTCTTAAGCGCTTCGGCATTGCCGGCTGCTACAAAGTCCGCCACAGGCTGCAGGTAGGTTATTATAAGCATATAAGCCCAAAGCGGTACAATAGCATCAGCCGTACAGGTAATACCTACTGTTTTACCGGCATATTGCTGCCAGTCGTGCTGCTTCAATGCCTCGCGGAAGTCTTTTTCCTTTAAGATCATTTCCATAAATAAATAGTCTTTAATATCGAAAATGACCACCTCTTCCCGCGGGTAAAAGTCCTCGAGATTTAATGTAATAATTCCGCTTTCAGCTACTTTATTCCTTATAACTTCTTCCATACCTTAAAATAACACATTAGTTTCTCTGGTTGTTCAAATATCTCAAAAACAAAAATCCCGGCGCAGGCCGGGATTTGATACATCTTATAAATCAATTCTATTAATAGAATTTACTGCGGAAATCTTTGATCGTAGCGTCTTCTCTTAATGCCTGCAGCGACTGGAACTGGGCCTGTTGCTTAGCTTGCATAAAACGCATTTTTCTTGCTTCATCTACATTAGCCGCCTGAACCGGGGTGTTGCTTAAGTTGTCAACTCTTACCACATAAACGCCCTGTGTACCTGCTATCGGTTCGCTGATCACTTTATTCACATTCGCTTTGTTGAATGAAGCCCCAATTACTTTGGGTTCGAAGCCTAAAGTCATTGAAGGCTGTCCGGAAAAACGAAGGCTGTCTGCAACTTCAACAGGCTTTTTCAAAGCCGTTGCGGCTGCCTCCAAAGTAGTTACTTTTCCTATTTTATTAGTAATGATCTCTGCCTTCTTTTGGTTTACCAACAAGGGCTCAACCATCATCCTTGCTTTTGCAGGGGTCATTGTTCCTTCTTTATTGATTTCGGTTACCAAAGCCACCACGTAAAAATCACCCACACGCTCAGAAACCACATCGCCCAGGTCGGCATTATAGATGCCTTTTACTAAAGCGCGCGAAGCTCCAAGACCCTGGATCATAGACCCGGTTGGAGGTAAGTCCTGCGCTACTGACTTAAAGATGCCTTTTTCTTTTTGCAGTTTTGCCGCTGCTGCCTCGAAAGATTTTTGATTGGTAGCTTCTGCTGCAAATTTTGTTGCAGCTTCATTTGCTACACGATCTGTTTCTTCGCTGGCTTCAATAGGTTTATGGATGTATGCAATTTTGTAACCTGTTGCGCTACCTTTTTGAGAAAGGATCTCTATATAATGGTACCCGAAGTCTGTTTTAACCACCCCTTTTGAACCAACAGGGTTTCCAAAAATGAAATCATTGAATGCAGGCACCATTTCTCCTGAAGGAACATTATCATACACACCGCCATTATTCACACTTCCCTGGTCAGTAGAAAACTTAACCACTAAAGAATCGAAATTAGCGCCGTTACGGATAGCTAATGCTACGCTATCGGCCAGTTTTTTAGCAGTAGCAGTATCCCTGATAGGAATTTGCTGGCCGGTTTGTGGATCTGCCTGAACGGTGCCAATCAATATATGCCTGATCTTTACTGTGTCGGGGATTGGCTTTGCCGCTACAATTTTAGCCAATGTATAAGATCCGCCGTCCAGGTAAGGTCCATAAATATTACCAACGCCTACTTTAAAGATAGAATCTTTCATAGGTACCTGAATACGGTTACCGCTGATAAAGCCATCATAGTAATTATTAACGCCCTGGGTCATCAGGTAGTCTTTCATGTTTTTGGCACTATCAAAGGCTGGTTTTAAAGCCAGGATATTCTCTCTTGCCTGTGCGCTATCGGCACTATTAGGCTGCGCATTAAAGGCTACATAAGAAATGCTGCGGCTCTCCATCTGCTTAAAGTCTTTTTTATGCTTGTCGATATAGCTTTGAATATCAGCATCAGAAACTTTTACTGCAGAATCAGAAATGCTTGTATATGGCTCTCTTACGAAAGAAACCTTAGAGATCAAACTGCTTTGAGCATTTTCTTTTTCGATCATCCATTTAGGAAAGTTGATGCTGTTGGTTAACAGGCCATCATATTTTTGGGCCAGGCGCTGAAACACCATCTGGTCTATAAAGGCATTCAGCTGAGCTTTTTGCTCTGGAGTACCCTTTGTTTTAACCTGGTTAATTTGTTGCTGAGCTATAGCCGGGTTATAAACGCCGGTTTGAGGATCGGTAAACGCCTGCTTTAACTCCTGGGGAGGATTATTGCCAAACAACAGGTCGTTCAACTCTTTTTTACCAATTTCAATACCCACTTTTTCTGCTTCCTGGGATAATAACACCCGGGCGATTTCTGTGTTCCAGGCGCTTTCGTTAGCCTGTTGATTAAGCATTTCGCCGCTGGCGCCCATACCTCTCTGCTGCATCATTTGGGATTGCTGTTCTACCTGTGCATTGAAGCTGGCAAAATCTATACTTTCGCCATTTATTTTACCGATGGTAGTTGAGTCGCCTCTAAAAAGGCTACCTCCGTTCTCAAAAGCAAGCATTATTACAAACACCACCAATGCCAAAGCAATAATTACGGCCATAACTTTGCCGTATTTGTCCTGGATTTTTTGAATAACCGACATAATATATTAATACATTAAATAAAAGGACGGCAAAAATAGGGTATTTGAAAGTATCAACAAATTGTGGAAAAATTAGAGATCCGATACCTGAACTTTTTTGTTTAACCACCCGGAACGGGCCGGGTTGCAATGATTCAGAAACAGGATCGCCAATTTCTTAGCCTATCTTGTTTTTGCGGTTAGATTTTTCTAAGTACAGTTTGAGTAAATGATGCATAAGCTCAGGAAGAACTGCCCAATAAACTCTGTTTCGGAGGTAATTGACCTGGCTGCCCCTGAAAAGTCTTATTTCAAAAGGCCATCAATTTTTTGGGCCAGTTTATGGTCTTTTTCGGTTACTATATCTCCGGCGTCGTGCGTGCTTAGCCAGATTTCTACGGTATTATATACATTTTTCCATTCCGGGTGATGATCCATTTTTTCTGCAGCAAGCGCTACCCGGGTCATAAACCCAAAGGCTTCGCTAAAGTTTTTGAATTCGAATTTCCGGTACAGCTTATTTTGTTCTTCCTGCCACATACTATTGATTTTTAGAAGATAAGGTACTCTTTGTTTTTAATTTTTTCATTCGTGAGCTCGGTTACCAATTGTACCCCGGGAATATTTCGCAACATTGCCTTGATCTGGTTAAGGTATTCTTCTGTAACCGTATCATTCTTCATCAGCCATAAAAAATCGAGGTTTTTAAACTCTGGTAAAAGATACTCTCCGTCGTATAAATTGTTATACAGGTAATGACAGAGCGCACTGTTGGGTTCATGATACTCATACACACTGAAAAAATAATGCCTCTTTTTCCGCTTCAGGTTAATTTCTATATCGTGGTTGATCCTGAAACTTAATCCCAGCAAATTATTAAGGTTCCAGCAAAAACGGTAATCTTTCACTGTTGTTACGATACCCAACAATTTGGTATCATCAAAAAAACTATCTATAATTTCCTGGGTATCCAGTTCTAATTTAAGAACGGCCATTATTTTTCCTTTACTGTTCGCAAATGGGTATGTTTGGGGGTAAAGGTAGACAAAAGATTATAGGGTGAATATTTAAAGTTGCCATAAATCTCCGCATTTCGTAAACATATTTCGGGCATTGGCGGTTAAATTTGCGGTTTTACATATTGAAAAATTCAATGTTACATATTGCATTAGCAGGAAATCCCAACAGTGGAAAGACCTCGTTGTTTAATACCCTTACCGGATTAAACCAAAAGGTAGGAAATTTCCCGGGTGTTACTGTTGATAAGAAAACAGGAACCACTTCATTGGGACATGGTACTGCCGAGGTGATTGATTTGCCGGGCACTTATAGCTTATATCCCCGCAGGCTGGATGAAGAAGTAGCTTACAAGGTATTGCTCAACCAGGATGTGCATGTGGTGGCTGATGTTATTGTAGCCGTAGCTGATGCAAGCAGCCTGAAGCGCAACCTCCTTTTTTGCACACAAATTATAGATCTGAAGCGACCGGTGGTGGTGGCCCTTACCATGATGGATATTGCACGCAAGAAAGGTATCCAGATAGACGTTCACGAAATGGAGCGGGAGCTGGGGGTGCCTGTGGTAGCTGTAAACCCGCGAAAAAATAAAGGGATAACCGAGCTAAAAAAGGCCATTGAACTGGTATCGGGCAAACTGTACAAGCCTGTTGCCCGGAACTTTATCGACGTAACAGCATTAGCGCCGGGGGCCATTAAGCAGGCCCAGCTGGCGGTGCCGCATATTGGAGATTATGAAGCTGTTCATTATTTAATCAACCATGAAACCTTTGCCCTGGCGGATGAGGTGCAGGAG
>JBCNOR010000174.1:0-8952 GCA_039593785.1 Niabella sp.
CTGCGTTGATCCATTTGATTTGAACATCTGCATCAAATGCATAGCCCGCATGACGAAGTGCTCAAACGTATAGCTGCCGCTCTTATCCGAAGCATTGAGCTTGGCAATGGAGCTGTCTGCTGCTTTTAATAAGGTAACGGTAGCTGCATTTAATGGTTTATTATCCGCATCTTTAACTGTTCCCGATATTTTTTGTGCGTTCGCAGTAGTTTGTAGTACACTTAAACATAAGATCAACACTAGAATTCTCATAAAAAAACTTTGATTTGATAATTTCGATCTGCAAACCTATTTGTAAAAAAGAACCTGTAAAAGCGGTTGCCGATAAATGGTAAAAAAACTCGGTTAAATGGCAATAGTTACCGGTTAAACATCTTAAATGGCCATTGCCGGCACTATGGTTGTGTAAAATCTGACTATAAAAAAAGCTGCCGGCATGCGGCAGCTTGGTATAAACGTATATAGATCTTTTAGTTTCCCCCGCTTTTAACACGGTTCTGCTCGTCACCGGCACCACCTGTACGTCTTCTGGTAGGCGCTACTTTATTATTTCCAAACCTGTAATTAAAGGTGAGTGTAAATTGCTGGCTATCCCGCTTATTCTGGATATCAACATCCACATCGCTATACTTCGCGTAACCGTTAAAAATCTGTGTCCTGAAAATATCTCTTACGCCCAGCTTTACGGTTCCCTTCTTTTTCAGCACTTCCTTTGCCAGGGCAGCGTTCAATGCTCCCATCTGCCCGCTTACCATTAACCCTTCCATAAACCGGGTACCATACCATCCGCTGATCTCAGAGGACCATCCTTTACCATACGTAAATGTATTGGACATATTACCGGTAAATCCTGTCAGTTGAATATCTACGGGGTCATTACGTTTGCCGTTACTATAGATACCTGTATAATGATTATTGAATACGTTCGCATATAAATTTAAAGTCCACCATTTCACTACCGGCATATTTAAGGACACAGCTAAACCGAGCTGTTTCATTTTACTGAAATTTTCTTTGGTTTGAAAAGTGATCTTATTCTCGGTATCCTGCTTCAGCATTTCGGCTATGATATCATTGGTTTGCGTGTAATTAATAGTAGTAGTCAATACTCTTTTAAATGTATGACTCAACTCCAGGTTATTCGTAAACTGCGGTTGCAGATAGGGATTACCCTGACCATAGGTTAAAGAATCGAGGAAGAACACAAATGGGTTCAGATCATCATAGTCGGGCCGGGTAATACGGCGGCTATAGCTCAGGCTTAGCTGGTGCGTTTCACTTGCATTAAACGTTACACCGGCATTCGGGAAAAGATTGGTATAGTTTCTTGAGAAAGACGAGTCATTCTGCATCTGATGCCCTTTCGCAACCGTATTCTCAACCCTCAGCCCGGCAGTTAGCTCCCATTTTTTAATGCTGGAAGAAAAGATCGCATAAGCAGCATTGATATTCTCTTTGTAAATAAAGTGATTGCTGCGTTTAGCGTCATTCATCCAGTCCATACTGTCTTTTCGGGTGTACATTACCCGGTTATCAGTATTTACAAAGCTCGATTTAAGTCCTGCTTCCACTTTTAAGAATTTAGATAAAGGCTTTACATAATCTATTTTACCACTATAGATATTAATTTCCGAAGGAATATCACCTAGAAGAAAAATATCAATATAGGATTGCTGTCCCGCAGCATTAAGAGGTTTGGTTAATAAATAGGTATTACCCTGGTTCTTATAATAAGCCTGATCAAGATCCACACTCAGCTCGTGACCTGCCGAATCGAAAGTATGTTTATAATTAAGATTGGTAGAAATATTACTGGAGTTCGTTTTGTTGATCGCCAGTGATTTAATTCTTGATTCTATACCACCCGATTCATCACGCAAATTGGAATTACTGTTTTGCGTTTCCTTCCAGTTGCCAAAATTCCCGTTCACTACAACCCCTGCTACGTTTTTATTATCAAAGTAATAATCCATTCCTATTTTAGCATTATGATAATCGCCGCCGTTGCTTCTTTCAGAAACCTGGTCTGAAGAGCCTTTAAGCGTGATGTTATCTTCGGCTAAAAACTTCCGGTCTAAAATAAGGGTGCTCTTATTAGCCCAGTGCCCGCCATTATAACTACCAAAAAGATTGACCTTATTATTCCGGTAATTCAGATTCAGGCCTCCATTGTAGCGGGAGTAAAAGCCATTGGCATAGTTTAAGTTCGCATTTCCGTTCATACCCTTGATGGTGCCTTTTTTGGTCCTGATATTGATAATGCCCGAGTTCCCCGCTGCATCATATTTAGCCGGAGGATTCGTCATAATCTCAATCTTGTCCAGTCCGCTCGCCTGCAAACTCCTTAAAAAAGTAGCCAGCTGCGTGGCACTCATGTAAGTAGGTTTATCATCAATCAATACCAAAACACCTCCTTTACCCTTCACACTGATGTTTCCGTCGTTATCCACCGATACTCCCGGAGATTTTTCCAGGATCTCCAAAACATTTAAACCCGCGTTAGTGGGCGATGCATCTACATTTACAATGGTTTTACCCGCCTTCACCTCTACCATCGGACGTTTGGCGGTAACCACCACCCCGGCCATCTGTGTGCTGTTTTTCTCTAATACCATATCCTGTTTACTGTTCTGATTGGTTTGATGTGCAATAAGCGGAGAATACACAGGTAGATACCCTACATTGGTTGCCATAACCAGGTACCGGCCCTCACCGGTTTTTTCAAACTGATATCCGCCCTCTTTATCTGTAATACTCATTTTTACTAATGAGGAATCGGCAGCTTTTAAAAGGGATACAGAGACATTAGGTAGTGGCCGGGCTTCAGCATCAGTGATTTTTCCGGTTACCGTTTGGGCGTTGGCAAAACAGGCAGTACCCGCAAAAAACAGTGATAAAAATAATGATCGCATAAAATTGATTTGTGCAGCAAAACTATCCTCACCCTCATCTGTTGCAAAGCATTTTACGGTAAATGGTATAAAACACCCGTTAAAAGTGATGAAACAGCATTTAAATGGTTTGACAGCATTTCACATTTGATATAAATCGGATCAAACACTAAAATGTTACAAATAAAAAAGTTAAGATCGGATACTCTTTTACCAAACAGCCACACGGCCGATAAAAAAAATGATCGTTTCAAAATAAATTCAAAGCTTTTACCCATATTTGTATTTCAAAATAAAATAATTAAATAGCTATGAGTTATCCTGATACATTACGCTACACCAAAGACCACGAATGGATTAAGCTGGAAGGCAATATTGCGACTATCGGCATTACAGACTTTGCACAGCGTGAATTGGGCGACATTGTTTTTGTTGAGGTAGAAACAATTGGAAAAGCGTTAAAAGCAAATGAAGTGTTTGGCACTGTGGAAGCAGTTAAAACTGTATCTGACTTATACCTGCCTGTAGATGGAACCATCACCGAATTAAATCCGGCCTTGAGCAACGCTCCTGAACTGGTAAATACTGACCCGTATGGTGAAGGATGGATGATAAAAATGACGGTGGACAATCCTGCTGATATAGATGGCTTGCTGGACGCTGCAGGCTATGAAGCCGTTACGGGATAACCAGCTTATTTTATTAAAAGCGACAGTTTTGAAAAAATTACTGAATAGTTTTTGGCCGGCCCTTTTTTGGTCGGCCATTGTTATTTTCCTCCTATCAATACCCGGTTCTGATCTTCCGGAAGAATCCTCCTTTCTAAGTATTCCTCATTTTGACAAATGGGTTCATCTGGGCATTTTTGCTCTCTTCGTAATACTATGGTGCTGGGCGCTTAGTGTAAATAAGAACCGCAGGAACCTGACCCGCAGTTTTATATGGATTACCCTGGGCGGCATCGTACTGGGATACCTGATGGAATTGGTTCAAAAATACCTGGTGCCTAACCGCGATTATGACCTTTGGGATGTGGTTGCCGATAGTGCCGGCGCTATCCTCGGTTTACTCTTTAGCCTTAAAGTCTTTACAAAAAAATAGACCCCTGTGGAAACAGGGGTCGCAACCAAAACTAACTGCTTATGAGAAAATTGACTATCTTAAATCTTATACATTAAAAACGCACAAGACAATTTTTTATTTTGCGAGACTTGTTAAAGTAATTTAAAAGCCTTTTTAAATAATTTCTGTGAATAAAGAACTGTATAAATAGCAGCAGAAATTATGCCAATTTCATCAAAAAACAGGCTATTTGAAAAAACCCTGGATTAAATCGGCAATACCGCCACCGCTTTGCCGCTGCGCCTGTTGCTGGGTTTGCGATTGCCGGCTGATAGCGCCCGCAATATCCGACAGATCTACTTTACCGTCGCCATTGGTGTCAGCTCCCAGTTGTCCTATGAGTCCCTGAAAATCAATCCCACCGGTTTGAGGAGCTGCTTTACTGCCGCCTGTTAGCTCACCGATTAGGCTATTCAGGTTAAACCCGGAATTTGCCGGATCACTACTACGGGTATTACTTACCAAACTGTTTAAAACGCCGGGAATAATGTTATTGGCAACCGTGTTGGCAACTGCAGGGCTAAGGTTCATTTTTTTCATCAGGTTATTAGCCAGGTGACCAACCATCATACTGGTAACCGGATTACTCAGTATGCCATTGCGCTCCTGGGACTGGTCGCCGGAAAACATAGAAATAATATTTTGCAAACCACCGCCGCTCAGCATATTTTGGAGACCTCCGGTTATGGTGCTGGCAGCTTCCATCATAACCTCGTTATTTTTTTCGTTAGGTACTTCGGTGTTTTGTACTACAGATTGTTGTCCTTGTTGTTTAACAAGTTCCAGAATTTGCTCAAGCATTTTGATGATATTTTAAAATGATTAAAAAACAGAGTGATGTATTGCAGGGCAATTTGCAACTATTTCCTGTACCACTTTCAAAAAATCGATTAATGCTATCTTTTATTCCACGAACCAGCTATTTGCGGGACGCCTTCTCACTCTTCCACCAGCGATAACCTACAATGCCAATAACCAAAAGAGGAATAAAAGCCAGGTAAATGATACCGCTATTCATACCATGTGCCGGCCCATCGCCTAACTGCTGCGCCGTTTTGGTACAAATAGAGCATTGCGCAAAAGCGCCTAAACCTGATAACAAAAAAATAAAAATTACAACAATCCTTTTCATCAGGAGACAAAATTACGCTTTATGTAATGTATGGCAGGTAATTATTTTGATGAATAACCTGGAAGCCGGAGCCCGCATAAGCTTTCGCAAACGCTGCAGGTATTTTAACCGGCTTCTCTTTCCATTTTGTTTCAAAAGCCTCTATCACATTATTCTCCTCTTCAATTAAATCAATCTCCTGCTGATCGTAGGTTCTCCAATAATAACTGTTCACGATCCGCGATTGGTAGCTGTTATATTTCATTCGCTCACTTAAAATATAATTCTCCCAAAGCAAACCAATGTCCTGCCGCAAAGGCAATAAATTAAAATTGTTCAGGAGCGCATTACGTACTCCATTGTCTGCAAAATACCAGCGGTTACTTTTTACAATCTCTTTACGAAGGTTCCTGCTATACCCTCCCCGCTTGTAAATAACAAACACTTTACTTAACAGGTCAAGATACCGCTCTACTGTGTTTTTACTGATGCCCAAATCTCTTCCCAGCTCTTCCAGCGATATATCTTTACCAATCTGAAAAGCCAGTAATGTCAGCAAGTCCTTCATTTTTTGCGGGTTCCGGATATCTTCGAAAGCTAAAATATCTTTTAGCAGGTAGGTATTCACCAACTCTTTGAGGTATTGCTGCTTTTCGGGGATGGATGAAAGACCCAACACCTCGGGATAGCTGCCGAAAATCAATCGATCTGCAAGATTTTGTTTGGTTTGCAAGGCATTTTCCGTTGCAGTCAACTCCATTTGTGCAACCGGGTACATAATATTCGTTATAGTACGCCCTACCAGCGGCTCACCGGCTGTTTGCTGCAAATCAAAACTGCTGGAGCCGGTAATGATAATGTGCAGGGGTTTTATTTCATCGATCATTAGCTTTACCTTCCTCCCTATATCGGGTATATATTGTGCTTCATCAATGATCAACAACTTTTTGTTCATTAAAAGTCGCCTGTAATTGGCAACTGTTCTTTCCTTTAAAATGAGTTCAGTATCCTCATCTTCGCCGTTCAGCCAGATACAGTCGCCTGAAAAATGTTCTTTGATTTTTAATAGTAATTCTGTTTTCCCTACGCGCCTGGCTCCCACCAGCAGTGAAACCTTTTGGCGGGAACAGTCTGAAAGCATTTTTTTAAATAAAGCACGCTGCAACATCTATTCAAAGATATGAAAACTGACGGAATTTACATTAATTCAGTCATTATACTGACGGAATTTACATTAATTCAGTCATTACACTGACGGAATTTTTATTTTCAGATTAAAAAAATCCCGGCATTAGCCGGGATATAACTATAAATATTTGAATGATAACATTATGCCTCAGCCGCCAGCTTTTTCGCCTGCCTGTTACGCTCGATCTCATCCAGTATTACTTTACGCATACGGATGAAGTTAGGCGTTACCTCAATACACTCATCATGCTGGATATACTCCATGCACTCTTCCAGTGTAAGTAATGTTTTAGGAGCGATACGGGTAGCATCATCGCTACCGCTTGCACGGTGGTTGGTTAACTTCTTCTCCTCTGTAGCATTAACGATCAAGTCACCAGGCTTAATATTCTCTGCAAGGATCTGACCAGCATATACCTCTTCACCCGGATCTACAAAGAAAGTACCGCGATCCTGTAATTTATCGATAGAATAACCGGTGGTTTTACCCTGGTTCTTGGAGATCAATACACCATTGTTTCTGCCAGGGATTGTACCTTTCCATGGTTGATAATCATTAAAACGGTGCGCCATTACAGCTTCACCGGTAGTGGCTGTCAACATTTGTGTACGTAAACCAATCAAACCACGTGAAGGGATATCAAATTCCAGGTGCTGCATTTCTCCTTTGGTTTCCATGATCAGCATTTCACCTTTGCGACGCGTAACCAGGTCAATTACTTTGCTTGCAAATTCCTCGGGTACATCAACCACCAAAGTCTCGTAGGGTTCGTATTTTTTGCCGTCGATTGTTTTTACCAATACCTGTGGCTGACCTACCGTTAACTCGTATCCTTCACGACGCATGGTTTCGATCAATACACCTAAGTGCAGGATACCGCGACCATACACCAGGAAGCTTTCACCGCCTTCGCTTTCTTCAACGCGCAATGCCAGGTTTTTCTCCATTTCCTTCGTTAACCTGTCGCGCAGGTGACGGCTGGTAACGAACTTGCCATCTTTACCATAAAAAGGAGAGTTATTAATACCAAACAACATATTCATTGTTGGCTCATCAACGCTGATAACAGGTAATGCTTCGGGATTCTCAACATCTGCAATAGTATCACCAATATTGAAATCTTCGATACCCACCACTGCGCAAAGATCGCCTGCATGTACTTCTGCAACTTTTTTCTTACCCATTCCTTCAAACACATACAATTCTTTCACACGGGTTTTCCTGATAGAACCATCTGCCTGCACTAAAGCTACCTGCTGATTCTCTTTTATAGTGCCGCGGCCTACTTTACCAATAGCGATACGTCCCAGGAAAGAAGAATAATCCAGGGAAGTGATCTGCATTTGCAGTGTTCCGTGGTGGATATGTGGCGGAGGTACGTGCTTAATGATACCGTCCAGTAAAGGATTGATATTATCGATCTCTGTTAAAGAATCGTTGAACCAACCGTTTTTACCCGACCCGTAGTAGGTTGGGAAATCCAGCTGTTCTTCTGTAGCATCCAGGTGGAAAAACAGGTCGAAAACCGCGTCGTGCACCTCATCGGGGCGACAGTTGGGTTTATCAACCTTATTAATTACAACAATAGGCTTTAAACCAAGGGCTAAAGCTTTCTGCAGTACGAAACGTGTTTGAGGCATGGGACCTTCGAAGGCATCCACCAAAAGAATCACACCGTCAGCCATTTTCAATACCCGCTCTACCTCGCCACCGAAGTCGGCGTGACCAGGGGTATCTATTACGTTGATCTTTATATCGTTGTAAGTTACAGCTGCGTTCTTACTAAAAATAGTAATACCACGCTCGCGTTCCAGGTCGTTGCTGTCCATGATCAGCTCGCCGGTATCCTGGTTATCGCGGAACACCTTGGTAGCGTGTAATATTTTATCTACCAGGGTAGTTTTACCGTGGTCTACGTGTGCTATAATAGCTATGTTTCTTAAATTCATGCCTTTAGGTTGATATTGGGGAGGTCTTGCAGATCTTTAAAAAAATCCACTTCCCCCAAAAAAACCGCAAAGGTACGGCTTTTATTGAGCTAAACCTACATCCTGCCATTATTAATATACAGATAACCCCAAATGACAAACCCCGCCAGCATCAGCTAACGGGGCTTATTTTATTAAGTCTTTATTGATTTTAATCCCTTCTTGACATCAAAATCCTCAAAATATACCAAAACAGCAACATTACAGAAGAGAAAAGCTGTAAAGCAGCTCCTACATACTGCCCGGTAGCATACCTATTTTTTATCTCGCTGGTTTGGTATAAAATACTGCCTGCAGCCAGCGCTACCATGGCAACAGAAAACCATAAACCCAGGTTGAAACCAAAAATGGCGCCTGCCACAATTAATCCTAAAGCCACAAAGCCGCCAATTACCAGTGCCGACCTTAAAAATGAAAAATCTTTTTTGGTCATAAAAACCACCGCGGTCAGGCCGCCAAACATAAACAGCGTAATTACGGCTGCCTGTTGAACTATAGCTCCACTATCAGTTACCACCAATGCGATATAGAGAATAGGAAGAAAAATGATGGCTTCCAGCAGCACAAACAGTCCAAGGCCCAGGTATTGCGTATTCCGGCTTACAGAAAAAGCAAGCTTATCGGCCAGCATACTGCCCAACCAAAATAGCA
>JBCNOR010000175.1:0-9034 GCA_039593785.1 Niabella sp.
TGCAAAAATCAAAGCTTTCAGGGCATCTGCAAGAGGTGTCAGGGACATCAATTTCTTCCTTTTTCGATTAGCTAAAATCTATGCATGAACTATATAATCCCCCAAAAATTTGACCTGATCCGTTATCATTTTATAACTGAAATTCCCGCGTCTACCGTTAATTCCGTTCCGTGTATGTATGAAGCTTCCCTCGATGCAAGAAATAATACAGCATGGGCAATTTCTGAAGGTTCGCCCAGTCTTTTGAACGGTATTGAAGGAATAATGTTTTGTATTGCTCCATCAATCTGTTTAGCGTTCAGACCTGTGTTATTGAAAATGTTGGTTTTGATATGTCCGGGACTAATGCCGTTCACGCGAATACCTTTTTCCGTAAGGTCTGCTGCAAAAGTTTTAATAAAAGATTGCACGGCTGATTTTGCAGCTGAATAAACGGAAAAATTGGCTGTTCCTACTTCGGTTACAAAGGATGTGTTTAAGATAATTGCACTTCCGTTTTTCATTAAAGGTAAAAGTTGTTGCACGGTAAAAAATGTTCCTTTTACCAACATATTAAACAACTCGTCAAAATGGACTTCGTCCGCATTTTCTACAGAAGCAAATTTTCCGTAACCTGCGTTGACAAAAAGAACGTCGATGTTTTCTGTGTATTGTTTTACTTGTTCCTGCAAGCGAAAAATGTCTTTCATACTTCCTGCATTGGATACAACGCCGAAGGCGTTTTGACCTAATTTTTCTACTGCTTTGTTTACCGTTTCAGCACTTCGTCCTGTGATGATTACTTTACCATTTTCATTGATAAGTTGCTGAGCTGTGGCAAATCCCATTCCGTTTGTTCCGCCAGTGATAAGTGCGAATTTGTCTTTAAATCTTTGCATTGTTTTTCGTTTTAAAATTCTGTTGCAAAGATTGTAATGTGTGTTGTGTCAGAAAACCCGAAACCTGCTATGTTTCCAAACTGTCTGTTTTCGCGGTTTCCCGACCGGTGATAGCGTTCTTTCCTGTGCTGCCCCGGATGAATTCATTGCCTGGTTTTGTAGATTTTTAGCTTTAACGTTTTATCTGGCTTGGAGTAATACCAAATTTTTTCTTGAATGCATTACTAAAGTGCTGCAATGAACAGTAGCCTAATTCAAATGCTATTTCGGTAGCTTGTTTTTTGCCTTCGAGCAGGTTATTTTGTGCAAGGTCTAAACGTAAGTCAGATAAATAAGAAAAAGCTGTTTGATTAAACATTTCTTTAAAGCCTCGCTTCAGTTTGTATTCATTGATAACTGCTATTCTTGCCAATTCTACCAGCGTAGGCGGCGACTCAATATTTTTTACCAGATAATCACGGGCAAATACAATTCGTTCTTTGTCGTAATCAGATTTGATATATTCAGATGTTGAATTTTGAAAGTTATTAAATGATTCCGCTTGCAAAACGAGCAGCTCAATTGTTTTTGAAAGAAGAAATAATCTTTTTAAATCATTCGAATCAGTCTTACTTTGCCGAAATCCCAAAGAGAATACCGTTCTTCTACCTTATTTCCCTTTTTCTATGGCATGCTATCCGAAGGAATAAATAAAGACATGTTGGAGAAACTAAAAAGGCTTAATGCTTAGGCTAATACTGAATCGATATTTTTACCAGCATGAATTTGAAAGGGAGCATGCATGGTACAATCCCCCATTCAATTATCCCATTGATTTTGTATTTCCGGGGCTATACTTTCATGCAATACAGATCAATCCGAAATTAAGCTGGCGGTAAATAGTAAACCCATGTTTTTGATACCAGGGGACATTTTGTTTTGTTGAAGTTTCTAATACGGGTGTCCTGTTGAGACTTCCGGCCCTGGCTATCAGCTCCCTGAGCAACAATGACCCGGTACCTTTACCCTATTGTTGTGGTTCAACGCCAATATACCATATGTGATAAAGTAATCCAGGGGGATGTATTGAGTTGATAGCCTTTTCGCGTTTTAATGCTCTTGTTAGATTGGATAATCCCATAGCCTTAATAATCAACCGGAGGTCGCGTGTAACCGACCCAGCTGTCGTTTGTTTTTTATCGGAGAAAAGAATAAGTGCACAGGCCGCCCTGTCTTCGGAGATAAAAATTTCGCCGAACCGCAGGCACATTTCAAATGAGTAACTACTTAACTCCCTGATGCGCTCTATTCTTCGTTCATCCTGTTTGACGATATAGTTGACGCTTTTGTTATCATCAAAAGCTTTTGTCAATATCTCAACAATAAGAGCTTTATCGATGGCTGTTGCTTTTTGCATGGATACCCTTATTTATGTTGCCGGTGAAGCTGCGTCGGAGTTGATAAAAATAATACCTGTTTATAAGGAATGTCTTTTGATCACCCGGGTAGTGTTTCTTTTTACAATGATCTTATCGTCTAGTATAGCCTGGGCAACGGTTTTACCCATTGCATCAAAGTCTGTTGATATAACAGTGATGCCATCTTCGAGTATTTCTTTTACTTCTGTATCGTTGTATGAGATCAGCCCAACATCCTTTCCCAGTTTCAACTTCTTTTTCCTGGCCAGCTTTATCAGCTTTACGTCATCGGTATCGTACCGGCTAAAAGTAACATAGGCATTACCTTTTTGAAAGTTTTTTTCATCTATCTCCGACTGGATCAGGTAAGGGCATTCCATTTCGGTGCAGTAATGCAGGAAGCCTTCTATCACCAACCTGGCATGAATAGCTTCTGAGTGGGCAACCAATATCAGGCGTTGGTATTTGGCCAGCTCGGCTTTCAGCTTATGAAGGCTATGGAAAATATCATATCCGTAATCCTGGTAAATGCAGGTGTAATTGCCATTTAATCCTTGCTGGTTTAAGTCAATGATGATTCTTTTTTTATCAGGTATCAGATTCAATAGGGGCGCTACATCTTCTTTTAAAAAAGTAGCGATTACATAATGGGTATACTTTCCCAGGTTTTCCCTGATCAGCTTTTCAAAAACCTGGTAATTATGGTGATGAAAGTAAATGTCAATATCGGCGCGGGGTTGTAGCTGGTTGAAAAGATTCCGGTAGAATTGCTCACGCAAAATATTCATTTTATCAAGTAGCAAAAACACGCGGAAATTGTGCTGGATCGTTTTTTTTCGTACAAAATAGCCTTTACGATAAACTGATTCAATGATACCTTTTTCTACCAGTTCATTTAATCCTTTCAGTAATGTTTCCTTACTCATTTTTAGCTGCAGCTGTAATTGCTTCAGCGAGGGTATCTGGTCGCCAATATGTAATTCATCATTTTCTATAAGCGTGATAATGTAATCAGCCAGCTGCTGGTACTTCATTTTATCTTTTGGCATTTTGGCGTCTTTGATAGCTGCCGACATTGCTGCATTCATATGACCATTTTTACAAAAGTAATAAACAAACCAAACCAGAACAGATTTAAGTTATTTTCTTTCGCCATCCAGGCTCGGGAGCAGCATAGCGCAAGCCCTATCTATATTAATTTTTAAAAAAATTGGTTGCTAAATAAATATTTTCCTATGTTTGTAATGCCAAACCAGTCCAGACCAGACTATTTTTATTTATAACGATTGTAAATGCTTAAATGTAGTTTGATATTGCCCGCGTTACCATTGCTGGAGAACAGACCTCCTAAGGTTCAGCAAATGCCAATGGTGTGTGATAAAGTCGGCCTGGATCTTTTATAATACAACGATTATTCTCCATTTATAAACCAGCTTTTAAATAAGGATTATTGCATATGAATCGAAAATTAATGCTGCTGCTACTATTGTCCATCGGGTTTCCACTAGCCTGCCTGGCGCAGGCGGTAAAAACAATAACCGGCGCCGTCACAGACGAAAAGGGGAACCCCTTACCCAATGTTACGATTACTATTCAGGGTAAAACAGCTTCCGTACTTACCGATGCACAGGGAAAGTTTACGCTTGCTAATATACGCGAGCAAGATGTAATGATTGTTTCAATGATCGGCTATACAACCCAATCCGTAAAAATTACGACGGATAATCAGTATCCATTGAAACTGGTAACCAATAACCAGGTAATGGATGATGTGGTGGTAATCGGATACGGGGAAGTAAAACGTAAGGACTTAACCGGGGCGGTAGGCTCAGTGAATATGAAGGATATGGAAAAAGCGCCTGTGCCGTCGTTTGAAGATGCACTGGCCGGGAGAGTGGCCGGCGTACAGGTTAGTTCTAACGACGGGCAGCCGGGTAGCACCAGCAATATCGTGATCAGGGGAGGTAATTCTATTACCCAGTCCAATGCACCCTTATACGTTATTGATGGCTTTCCAATAGAGAATCCCGATAACAATGCTATTAACCCCGATGATATTGAATCGATAGAAGTATTGAAAGACGCATCTTCTACTGCTATCTATGGGGCCAGGGGAGCAAATGGTGTAATTATGATCAAGACCAAGCAGGGTAAAACAGGCCCTCCGGTTGTGTCTTATAATAACTGGCTGGGAATGCAATACCTGCCTAAGCAAATACCTGTGATGAGCGCCTATGAGTTTGTGAAGTACCAGCTGGAACTGAATCGTTCTATTGGTGAGCAGATATACTTCCAGGATGGCAAAACACTGGAATCCTATAAAGAGGAAGAAGGGATTAACTGGCAGGATTATGTTTTTCGCGACGCCTTTATGCAAAATCATAGCATCTCCCTGAGAGGTGGAACGGCAGCCACCAAATATTCTTTAAGCGGTTCTTTTTTAGACCAGGATGGTATTGTGATCAATGGAGGTTTCACCAGGTACCAGGGACGTTTCCAGATAGAACAGCGCATTGGCAAGAATTTCAGGACAGGTATTAATACTAATTACACCCAGGCTATCAAGAACGGCCAGATCGCCAATTTAACAAGCGATGACCTGAATAGCTCTTCAGCCGGTAATGCCTCGTCTTATCTTTTGTTCAGTACCTGGGGGTACCGGCCGGTAACCGGTGCCGGTAATGAAGATGATTTTATAGATCAGCCTTTTGATGATGTAGTAGGTAACGCCGATTTAAGGGTTAACCCCGTGGTAAATTCGAACAACATGTATATGCACGTGTCTAACAAATCGTTTTTTACCAATGCTTTTCTCGAGTATTCATTTCTGAAATATTTTAAGCTCAGGGTAAATGGAGGTTTGACGGAAACCGATATGCGTTTCGAGCGGTTTAATAACTCAAAAACAGCTGCAGGGAATCCAAGAACGGTATACGGCGCTACATACGGGATCAACGGCTCCATCGATAATTTAAGCGTCAAAAATCTCCTCAATGAAAACCTTCTTACGTTTAACCGCACGTTCAATAGCAAACATCGTATAGATGCCGTTGCCGGTTTAACGATGCAACGCAGCAGCACTGAGGGCAATGGGTTTGTTGCAATACAGGTTCCCAATGAAGTGCTGGGCGTTAAGGGCCTCGACCAGGGAACGATTATGAATAAAACTACTTCAGCCTCCTATGCCACACTGGTTTCAATGCTGGGCCGTGTAAATTATTCTTTTAATTCCCGGTATTTGTTTACGGCTTCTTTTAGAACAGATGGTTCTTCCAAGTTTGCACCTGCTAACCGTTGGGGTAATTTCCCTTCTGCGGCATTTGCATGGAACCTCGGAAATGAACCCTTTTTGAAACCGGTGAAAACTATTTCTGCTGCCAAACTCAGGGTGTCCTATGGCATCACCGGTAACAACAGGGTATCAGATTTTGCTTACCTGAGCGTGCTGGATCAGGAAGTAGGGGCTAACACCGGCAACACAAGAAGTGGTTATTATTTTAATGGCACTTATATTAAAGGAACGGTGCCTGTGACGGTGGGTAATGAAAACCTGAAATGGGAGCGCACTGCGAACCTGGACGCGGGACTTGATATCAGCCTGTTAAAACAACGCATCAGCTTTACGGCAGATTACTATTACAAAAGAACCACTGATTTATTGCTGAATGCTTCCCTGCCTACGTCCACCGGCTATTTAACGGCTTTTAAAAACATAGGAATTGTATCGAACAGGGGATTTGAATTCACGCTCAATACGGTAAATATTAATACAGAACGCTTTGGCTGGACCTCTAATTTCAATATTGCTTTCAACCGCAACAGGATTGAAGAACTCAATGGCAACCAGTCGAGTTTGTTGACCCGTGTATCTAATTGGAACGGGAATTTTAATAACTCATTACCTTATATCGCGCTCCTGGGCAAGCCCGTAGCACTCTTCTATGGTTATGTTTTCGATGGGCTGTACCAGCTAAGCGATTTCAATGCCTTGCCAAACGGTAGCTACGAACTGAAACCCGAAGTACCGAACAATGGGGGAGACAGGGCTAATATTAAGCCCGGTTTTATTAAGTATAAAGACATCAACGGCGATGGTATTGTGGATGCGAATGATCAAACTATAGTCGGGAATCCTAATCCTGTGCATATCGGTGGCTTTTCTAATAATTTCAGGTATCAGGAATTCGATCTGAATCTTTTCCTGCAATGGTCTTATGGAAACGATATCTTAAATGCTAACCGCATCGTTTTTGAAGGCGCGGAAGCCCGGCGGGACGTGAATATGTTTAAAACCTACGAAGACCGTTGGTCCATCGATAATCAAAATAGTTTATTACCCGTTGCGGGTGGTTACGGACCCAATGTATACTCTGACCGTAATATTGAAGATGGGTCGTTCATCCGTTTGAAAACAGTATCGCTCGGCTATAATTTCCCTTCAGCGTTGATGAAGAAATGGAAGATACAATCGGCAAGACTTCATGTTTCTGCTCAAAACCTGGTAACATGGACGGGCTATACAGGGCTTGATCCGGAAGTCTCAGTGCGACATACTGCATTGACACCGGGTTTTGACTGGAGCCCTTACCCAAGAGCCCGAACCATCACGCTTGGTATGAATATAACTTTTTAACGATAAATGCTTTTACAATGAAATGTCTGCGTAAAAATTCTTTTCATAAAGAATTATATACAAAAATCGTCCGTTCGTCCTCACTCCATAAACACCCACAAATGAAACGGATATATAATTGTATCCTGGCTGTAATATTGTTGACAACCGGTAGCTGCAATAAAATACTGGATACCACACCGCAGGATTTTATTTCTCCTGTTAATTATTACAATAATGAAAAAGAACTGGAGTCGGCACTTGCAGGTGTATACGACAGGCTCGGTGATAACCGTATGTATTCCCAGGGGATGGCTTGTTACCTGGTTTTTAGCGATGAATTTTTTATGAAGAACCAAACTTCGGGTATTAATGCCAATATCATTGACGCTTCAACGCTTGAAATAAACCGGCATTGGGAATCCATTTATGTAGGTATTGAAAGAGCTAACATGCTACTGGAGAATATCAACAAGGCTAAAGATATAAGCGAGCAGAGACGCGGTGAGATCAAAGGCCAGGCGCTTTTTTTAAGGGCTTATTATTACTTTATGCTGGTGGATGAGTTTGGTGCCGTCCCTTTAAAGCTTCAGTCAACAAAAAGTCCCGATGAACCACCGTTACCTGGTACGCCCATTGCCCAGATCTATGAGCAAATTATCAAAGACATGAAGGAAGCTGAAGCACTCGTGCGAACCATCTCTGATTATAAGTATAATACACGTATTTCTAAAACTGCTGTTCAGGGTATACTGGCCCGGGTTTATTTGACCATGGCAGGTGCTCCCCTTAACGACGTATCGAAGTATACAGAGGCGAGAAAATATACAGACAGTGTAATGCAATCCGGTGTACACAAACTTAATCCGGATTTTAAGCAGGTATATATTAATCATGTTCAGGAAATATTCGATATAGGAGAGGGAATATGGGAAGTAGAATTTAAAGGAGCGAACAAAAACGAAATACAGGAAGGTGGTATGATTGGCAGCTATAATGGCATTACCTGTGGTAATATAGATACGGGTTATGGATATGATTATGTGCACGCTACGGCTAAGCTTTATAATGCTTACGGACCCGGCGACCTAAGGAGGGACTGGACGGTTGCGCCTTTCAGGTTTGTTACCACCGGGCAAACTGTTGTTAGAACTGCCTGGGCTGCAGCCCCGGCCGGAAGGGTAATGGTGGACGATATCTGGTCTCCCAGCTTGACCACACCGTCTGGCGGGCCAGCGCGGATATCGGCCGCGGCCTGCGCCAGGCCGGCTTCCGCCAGAATACGCGCCGCCGCCTTGTCCTCCGTGACGCGCACGCTCGCCACGACCCCGGACATTTGCATGCGAAGGGTAACGCCAAGGAAGCCCAGAAAAATGAGGATCCACAGGACGCTGACGAGAATTGTACCCCGCCGACTCGTTGCCGAGCTTATGTTCACTGCCAAACCCGTTCTGTCCCGTGTTTCGATCAAAGTCGGGGCATGGCCCGTTCCGGACAAGGTCTTGCATACCCGACCAGGCGATATGTTCACCATGCAGGGGGCATCCATGTCCAGACAATCACAAGTGCTGGCGCGAGGAATGTTCCGAACGGAACCCGCGCCGCAGCTCGGAGCGGCCGTCGCAGACGAGCCGCGCGGATGACGCTGAAGATGAAAGCGGCGACCGAAGCAAGTATGATCTGGGCGCCAACGCCGGCTAACCCGGCCAGGACAACGGATACACCAATCAGCTTGATGTCGCCGAAGCCGATGCCGTCGCGACCCCGCAGCCTTCCATACACAACGTTGAACAAACACAGCAGACACATGAGCGCTGCTCCCGACCCGATGCGCCAGACCAGCGCGGCGAAATCACCCATCTCGAACCACCAGTCGACGAGCGCGACGACCAGTATGCCGGCCGTGTAGCGGTCTGGAATGAGCAAAGACGCAAGATCGTGGACCGCGATTGCCGCCGCCAGAAGGCATAGCACAAGCGTTGATGCGACGAAGAACAAGGGGCTACCGGCCACGAAGGGCAAGATAGCGATGGCCAGCGTGAATGCGATGAGGGCGATGGACCGCCGCCGTGCCTTCAAAAGCTTCATTCGATCATCGTCTTGGCCGGTCGCCGCAGCGGAACAGTTCCGGATTGTTCATTTATCAG
>JBCNOR010000176.1:0-9025 GCA_039593785.1 Niabella sp.
AGCTCGGGCCGGTGGCCTGCAAAAGGCCCTTATCCATTAAAAGGCGCTTTGTTACCCTTTAACAGGATTATTGCCTATTATGGTAATCTCTATTCAACCCGCATGGGCATATTGGGCGAATTACCCAAAAAGCAAATGTTGGAGAAGTTAAGGGGAGAGCTGGGGAAATGGGAGAAAGCCGACCCTGAAACGCCGGCCATACCGGCCCTGCACTATATTGCTGTAACGGCCCAGGGCGAACCGGGTTCGGATGGTAAATACAGATTGCGGATGCCTTTTAAGCAAATTGATACAGTTGTGAGCTGGGCTAAGGAGATAAAGGCGCTTACTTTTATAGATGTGCAGGTAGGACTGAGCAGTTTGGAAGAAGAGCTGCCGAGATTTGAAAAGTACTTTAAACTGCCCGATTTTCACCTCGGTATTGATCCGGAGTTTTCTATGAAGGGAGGCCAGAAGCCCGGAAGCGCGATAGGAAGCTTTAACGCCGATGATATTAATTATGCCATTGATCTGCTGGCCAAAATTGTACGCGAAAATAAACTACCTCCCAAAATATTGGTGGTGCACCGGTTTACCAGTGATATGGTAGCCAATCACAAGGCCATTAAGAAAGTGCCCGAAGTACAGGTGGTCATTGATATGGATGGCTGGGGCGGAAAAGAGCTGAAAGCCGGTACCTGGAAGCGGTTCATTTATGAACAGCCGGTTCAATTTGCCGGATTTAAGATATTTTATAAAAATGATCTGAAAAATGGCTCGAAAGGTATCTACACACCGTCTGAGCTGGTGAAATTTAAACCCATACCGCTTTACATACAATATCAGTAATGCTATACAAAAAAACCGGCAACATTTGTTGCCAGTTTTTTAAAATATTTATAATCAGCTTAGTAATCTCCTAAAGTCTCAGGTAATTGCTCCAGTGCTTTAGCTAATTGCTCATCGTTAGGAGCAATACCATGCCATCCATGGTCATTTTCCATAAAGTCTACACCCTTACCCATTATAGTATGCATCATAATAGCAATGGGTTTGCCCTGGCCCGAAGCCGCTTTTGCTTTATCCAAAACTGCTATTACATCATCCATATCATTGCCCTGCATCTCTAATACATGCCAGCCAAAAACAGCAAATTTTTCGTGCAGGTTACCCATGTTCAACACTTTCTCGGTAGGACCGTCAATTTGCTGACCATTCCAGTCAATGGTGGCTATCAGGTTATCTACCTTATGGTGAGCTGCAAACATTACTGCCTCCCATATCTGGCCCTCGTTCAGCTCTCCGTCTCCGTGTAAAGAATAAACTAATTTATCATCATTATTCAGCTTCTTAGCCAAGGCAGCGCCTATTGCCACACTTAATCCCTGGCCCAATGATCCACTGGCAACCCTGATGCCCGGCAGATGTTCATGTGTGGCCGGGTGGCCCTGGAGACGGCTGTTGATCTTGCGAAAAGTGGCAAGCTCTTTTGCATCAAAATATCCCGAACGCGCTAATACAGAGTAAAATACAGGAGAAATATGGCCGTTCGACAGGAAAAACAGGTTTTCATTTTTGCCTTCCATATTAAAAGACGGATCATGTTCCATCACCTTAAAGTAAAGCGCTGTCAAAAAATCGGCACAACCCAAAGATCCTCCCGGGTGGCCACTTTGAGAACCGTGTACCATTCTTACTATATCTCTTCTTACCTGAGAAGCTATTTCCTGCAAAGTTGCCATCGTTTCAGTTTTTTGATGAGTTGCAAAAATGCAGTTTTTTTATAAAAGCCTGAAATATGTTTTACCCCAAATAATATAAAAAAGGCCCAAAAATTGTTTATAATGGTAGAATGTCTACTTTTGTGGCACCTTAATCCTTATCGAATGCTCCAAATACTAATAACAGCTATAATATCGTTTATAGTTGCTTTTTTAGCAATTCCTGTGATAATTCTTATCGCAGACAAGAAAAAATTGTATGATATTCCGGATGAGCGTAAGCTTCACAAGCACACAATCGCCTCATTAGGAGGAGTTGGCGTTTTTATTGCGCTTACTTTTTCATCCCTGCTCAATATCTCATTTCTGGAGAATCCGGAGTTTCAATATTTCTTTGCAGCTCTTTTTATCATGTTCTTCATCGGGTTGAAAGATGATATCATCGCTTTATCAGCGTTTAAGAAATTTATCGTTCAGATTATTGCAGCAGCCATTATCATCCATCTTGGCGGAATTCGCATAGAAAGTCTTTATGGCATCCTGGGAATTGAAACCCTGGAACCTATGTATGGCATTCCGCTTACTTATATTGTGATTGTTTTACTGGTAAATGCCTTTAATCTTATTGACGGGATCGACGGGCTTGCAGGTGGACTGGGCCTGATGGTTACTTTGTTGCTGGGCACTTATTTTTACCTGGCTGCGCTGCCGGCCTATGCTATGTTCTCTTTTGCTTTATCGGCTGCCTTGCTGGCATTCCTTATTTTTAATTTTCATCCGGCAAAGATTTTTATGGGTGATTCCGGATCTTTATTAATAGGAATGGTTGCTTCGATATTGGTATTGAAATTTGTTTCGGTAGCATCAAACCCTTCTGCTGTTTTACCTATTTCGTCTGCTGCAGCAATAGGGGCGTCTATTTTATTAATACCCCTGGCTGACACGATACGGGTTTTTGCTATAAGAATATTGAAAGGGCGTTCACCGTTTTCACCGGATCGAAATCATATACATCATATTTTATTGGATAAAGGATTAAATCACTCCTCTATCGTATTGGTTTGTGTTTCTGCCAATATTATCATTATCGGTGCTGTATATTTTGGCAGGGCCATGGGCAACATGTTCCTTATACTATCTGTTTTTGGTTTAACCTTCTTAACAATGGGCGTGTTATACATTACATTACCACGCCGGAAACTGGTGCTTCAACGCCAGATCATTTCAAGCTTAAAGGCTAAAAAGGCTAATTCCAGGGTGATAGATCTTTCTACCAAACAGCATATTCCTATCGAGAAAGTACAAGGCTAATTATTCTGTTCTGCGGGTTTCTTAAATTTATTGCATTTTGTTAGCTTTGCGACACTTCAAAATATAATATATGCAAGATCAAATCGATAAGATTGTAGCCGCGGCGGAAGAGAGTATGAAAAAGGCCATTTCGCACCTGGAGTCTGAATTAGTAAAAATCCGTGCCGGAAAAGCCACTCCCCAGATAGTTGACGGAATAGTGGTTGATTATTATGGATCTGCTGTGCCTATCAGCCAGGTTGGTAATATTACGGTAATGGATGCCCGTACGTTAAATATTCAGCCCTGGGAAAAAAATATGCTGCAACCTATCGAGAGGGCTATTATAGCTGCCAATATTGGAATCAATCCACAGAATGATGGTATTAATATACGTTTATTTCTACCCCCGTTGACCGAAGAAAGAAGAAGAGAGCTGGTAAAAAAGAGCCAGGGAGAAGGTGAGAACTCGAAGGTAGGGGTTAGAAGTGGCAGAAGGGACGCCATTGAAGCCATCAAAAAATTACAAAAAGAAGGGTTGAGCGAAGATGCCTCTAAAGACGCAGAAGCCCGCGTGCAACAACTTACAGATAGTTATATTGCCTTGGTTGAAAAGCATCTTGCCGCTAAAGAAAAAGAGATCATGTCCATTTAATTATAATACACATGAGTAATTACAATCTTGCTAAAATAGGCACAAGAGCCCCTGAACATATCAGGAAGGAAGATTGTAAGAAGAAAACCCAGCTGATTCTGGAAGAGCTGGATGAGCTCCAGAACTTGTTATTTGCAGAAGGCAAGCATGCAGTGCTTATTATACTGCAGGGAATGGATGCCAGCGGTAAAGATGGTGCAATTAAAAATGTATTTGGCCGTATGAACCCGCAGGGCGTACAGGTTACGTCATTTAAAGTACCTACGGAGGAAGAACAGGCTCATGATTTTTTATGGCGTATTCATAAAAATGTACCGGCTAAAGGGCATATCCAGGTATTCAACCGGTCGCATTATGAAGACGTGCTGGTAACCCGGGTTCACGGATGGTGTAGCGATAAATTGGCCAGGCAGCGCTTTGACGCAATCAACCATTTCGAGAAACTGCTGCAGGAGCATGGCAGTACCAGCATTTTAAAATTCTATCTGCATGTTTCTGCCGAAGAGCAGGCCGAACGCCTGAATGAAAGAATGAGCAACCCGGCTAAGATGTGGAAATACAATAAGAGGGATTTTGAGGAAGCTGCGCTGCGCGATCAATATTACAAATATTATAAAGAATGTTTCGTAAATTGTAACCAGCCTGAATGGCAGATCGTGCCTGCTGACCAGAATTGGTATAAGGAATATTGCATTGCAAAAGCTTTAAAAGAGCATTTGCACAAGCTGAAAATGAAGTATCCAACTCTAAACAGCGGCAGTTAAACCTTACCGCAGATAGAAGATGGCGCTATATTTGTTTATATAAACCAAATTTTTAAATTATGGGATTCTTAAAGGAATTTAAAGAGTTTGCCGTTAAGGGAAATGTCGTTGATCTGGCTGTAGCGGTAGTAATAGGCGGTGCTTTTGGTAAAATAGTTACTTCACTGGTTGAAGATATTATTACGCCAGCAATACTGACACCTGCACTGGAAAAAGCGAATCTTAAAAACCTCAGTGAGTTAACTTTTCCGGGTACTGCCATCAAATATGGCAATTTCCTATCGCAGGTCCTGTCGTTCATTATTATCGCTTTTGCATTATTCCTGATTGTTAAGGCCGTGAATAGTTTCAAGCGGAAAGATGAAGTTGCAGCCCCTGCAGGTCCGTCATCAACCGATCAATTGTTAATAGAAATTCGTGATGAGCTGAAAAAAAGGCCCTGATTGGCTGTTTAAATATTAATTTCGTGAAGTCCTGCTTTTACGGCAGGACTTTATTATTCTAAAATAAAGAAGTTGTGACAAATTCGACTTACCAGATAAAGCTTTCTCAATTTGAAGGTCCATTCGACCTTCTGCTTTTCTTTATTGAACGCGATGAACTGGATATATATAATATCCCTATTACCCAGATCACCAATGATTTTCTTGACTACATACATAACCAGGACGCGCTGAATATTGAATTGTCCAGCGAGTTCATACTATTTGTATCAACGTTAATGCGTATCAAGGCAAAAATGCTGATACCCCGCAAAGAGCTCGACGCATTAGGAAATGAAATAGATCCGCGTGAAGAATTGGTAAGCAAGTTACTGGAGTATAAGAAATTTAAAGAGGCTGCAGCTTTAATGGCGGAAAAAGAAGCCCTGCGTATGTTGATGATCAAGCGGGGCAATATTCAAAAAGAGTTGTCACATGTAGGAGAAGAGGCCGGCGAGGGGACCGAAATACAGGCTTTGTCTCTTTTTAAATTGATGAAGGCTTTTGAAAAAGCCATGCAGAAATACAGCGACCGTATCAACAAGCCTGTACACACGGTGGTGCAATACAGTTACACTATGGAAACCAGTCGCAGTCAGGTCATCAGTTTAGCCCAGTCTGAAAAAAATGTATCTTTCGAAAAGCTGTTTGAAATAGCCGAAAACCGGGTTCAGGCTATTTTTATGTTTCTGTCGGTGTTAGAGCTGGTGCAACAAAGCTTTTTGAAAATAATGATTGGCGAGGGGAAAAATAATTTCATCCTCGAATTTGTAGAACCGGAAGACAGGGACCCGGATATCGAAGTAAGCAATGTTTCTTCTTTTGATTAGGAGGAATAATTTTTGCTGATTAATGAGCTATATCTCTAAACATTAAAAAAAAAATAAAATAATAACAAATGAAACGCTTCGCAACAGCCAACTGGCAGGGATCAGGTAAAGAAGGTAAAGGAACCAATTCTACCCAATCGGGTGTATTAAACAACGCCCAGTACTCTTTTAAAACCCGCTTCGAAGACGGGAATCCGGGAACGAACCCCGAAGAGCTGGTAGCTGCTGCCCATGCGGGCTGCTTTACTATGAAGCTGAGCTTTGTATTAAACGAAGCAGGGTTTACCGCAGATAATATTGATACCAAATGCACCATCGATTTCCAGGATGGAGCTATTGTAGAAAGTCATTTGGATATTACCGCTACTATTCCCGGAATTGATGATGCGCAATTTCAGGCAGCTGTAAAAAATGCGGAAGAAAATTGCCCGATCAGCAAGTTGCTGAATACAAAAATAACTGCGGATGCCAAGTTGGTGAGCTAGGCGCTACAATTTAGTCATCCAAATTTTTAACCGTGAAAATTCAAAATGCAGTTTTGACTTTTCACGGTTATTTTTTATCTTTATTGTATGATTATCAGAAAAACGGAGCTCGCTGTTCTCGTAAAAGAATTTCCTGCTGTAGCCATATTGGGGCCCAGGCAGGTGGGCAAGAGCACGCTTGCCAAACAGGTTATAAGCAAAACAAAAAAAAACTATGTTTTTTTGGATATGGAACTGCAAAGCGACAGGCAAAAGCTTCAGGATCCTGAAAGTTATTTTTATGAACATAGAAAAGAGTTGGTGGTTATAGATGAGGTACAGCAAATGCCATCTTTGTTTACAGCACTTCGGCCCGAAATTGATGCAGACAGGAGGCCGGGGAGATTTATACTGACCGGTTCGGCCAACCCCGATTTGATCAAAGGAGCATCAGAAACGTTGGCAGGCAGGGTGGGATACCTGCCTTTAACACCTTTTAAAATTGAAGAAGTTGTTGGTGAAAAATATTCGTTGCAACGTCATTGGTTCAGGGGAGGATTTCCCAATGCTTTTTTAGCTAAAAGTGATGCAGCTTTTCACCGGTGGATGGAAAATTATATACAATCGTTTGTACAACGCGATCTGCAAGCTTTATTTGATGTTAATTTATCTGCACCGGTTATCAGGAATATCTGGACAATGATAGCCAATAATAATGGTGGTATTTTAAATACAGAAAATTATGCCCGTTCTCTTGGCGTTAGCGGCCCAACGGTAAAGCGTTACCTGATGTTTTTGGAAGGAGCTTTTTTAATACGGCAATTGCAACCCTGGTTTGCAAACAGCAATAAACGGCTGGTTAAATCTGCCAAAGTTTATATACGGGATTCTGGTATGGTGCATCATTTTGCCAACGTCGCCACAGCCAAAGATTTGCCGGGAAATATTATTGTAGGTGCTTCCTGGGAAGGATACGTAATAGAAGAAGTTATAAAAAAGTTACCCCCAAATGTTCAACCTTATTTTTACCGTACCCATCATGGTGCTGAGGCAGACCTGGTATTAGTGAAAAATAATAAGCCGGTAGCGGCAATAGAAATAAAACATAGCAGGGCTCCGGTATTAAGCGATGGTTTTTTTCAAAGCATAACAGATCTGAAAACAAAGGCCAATTATGTTATTTATACAGGAACAGACAGGTACACAGCTAAAAATGGGGTAATAGCATTGGGTATTGAACGTTTTATTAGTGTTGAATTAAAAGCTTTGATAAAATAGCACTTTGAGCCAATTCAAAAAAAATCCCCCATCAATTGAGTGGGGGATTTTGATATATAAATGTTTGATTGCCTAGATCTTGAAGCCCAGCGTCAGCAATACTCTTGAGCCATTGGTTTTGATGCTCGCGGGATTGTTAATGTAACCAGGACGCTGGCCTGCATCGTAAAAGTTGGGGTTAATCCGGTAAGGGAACAGCACATCTTTACCAAAGCTCTGTACATAAGCTAAATCTATAAAGAAGCCTTTGTTGCGATATCCCAAACCACCGGTACCTTGTATTAGTTCACCTTTTTCGCCTGCAATATTTTTGTAAGGGTTGCCATAGTAAGCACCGCCTAAACGTACTGCAACGGTATTGAACTTCAGCTCAGCTCCTAATCTTGCATTGACAGCGCCCTTGTAAGCATTGTCAATCGCATTATTGAGCGGTTTAAAATAGTCACGATTGGAACCGCGGTCGTCTCGTGTAGTTCGGAAGTTAGATGCCATATGGTTTACATATTCAACGTCGCCGGATATAAAACCTTTCTGGCTGCTAACATCATTTACATTACCAAACAGCAGGGAGAAGCTACCCATTAATTTGTAAGGCGTGTTGAGGTTATAATCATAAACCAGCTCGGAACTGGTGTTCTCAGCGTCAAAATCATCCAGGTTGGCTCCTGCAGTTGCTATATAGCTGTCGCTTAAAGAATAAAAAGTAGGAGAGTGCGCTGCAAAGCCCAATCTCAGGTTATCCGTAGCTTTAAAAACAACACCCGCTTTTACATTAATACCAACCCCTTTTGTAACCAGATCATCATCAAACCAGGCAGCGTCGAAACCATTGGCAGTAGTGCCCGGATCCTGCTCCGTATACTGCCTGGTGGCCCCATATCTCAACATAGGGATACCAATTGCTCCTCCTAAATACACTCTTTCATTTAAGTTAGCGGCACCGGCAAATGCTATCTCGGTAATTCCTCCGTTGGTAACTATGGTCTGCTGCTGTTCCAGGCCTCCGCCTGCCTTGATCAGATCAACAGCGGGCGAGCCAAGATCTATATTGTTGCCATTTTCGTCTTCGTTAACCCAGCCAGCTTTTACCGCAAGATCAGATCCATGAGGATTCCGGCCATTATTGGCCACTATATCCTCTATAAAATAATCCGCCATGGAGGTACGACTCAATTGTCCGCCTTTATTAGAATATTGAATGCGGTTATTAAAATCAGCTACCCGGTTAACTGCAATACCGAAAGCCGAGCTTTTCAAAGAGCCGCCACCGTAGGAAGGTTTACCTAAAACAAAACCAGTTGTACCTAAAAATCCGGCTGCTTTATTCTCTTTCTGAGAAACACCCAGGTAGGTGCTGTTATTGTTTAAAAAATTGGCGCCGCCGGATATCACAAAGTCTCCCGTTTTATAAAACCCGATATTGGCCGGGTTAGAAAAGATAGTAGATATTTCACCACCGATAGCGCCGTTGGCGTTACCAATGGCCTGCGACCGGGCCGTTCCGGAGGCCTGCAACCAGGAGTAACGTAACGCGTCCTCGGGTGTTTGCGCCTGAGCGGCAC
>JBCNOR010000177.1:0-9018 GCA_039593785.1 Niabella sp.
GGGAAGCTGGGGACCAGAAGATGCCGAAGCGCTGATTGCAAAGGACGGCAGAAACTGGATCACCTTACCCCCGGGAAAGAAGGAACACTAATACTTTAATTGTAGCATATTTTAAATGGCGGCGACTTTACAGTTGCTGCCATTTTTGTTTTATAATAGCCGGTAGTTATCACTAACCAAAATCTACCCGACATATTTTAACAAAATAGCATTATCAATCGGCTGTAACTTAGTTGTCTAAACTACTACCGATGAGACATTTTGCTTTCCTTTTGATGGCGCTTTTGCAGCGTTATATCAACAATAACCAGCAATCACCTATACCGTATTGTAACTTTTGATGAGCTTATACGAAATAGCAGTAATGAGAAAATGTATCTTAACAACCCTGCTGGCTGTTTTTGCGTTTACCATAGCTGATGCTGCTAAAATCCAGGGATTTATTAAGGAAGAGCAGGGAAGCCCTTTGGCTTATGCCACCGTAACGGTAAAGGGAACGCCAACCGGCACCACCGCCAACAGCAAGGGCTTTTACTCGTTGGATTTAAAGCCCGGCAGCTACACATTACAGTTCGAATACGTAGGTTTTGTTACTGTTGAAAAAACAATTGAAGTAACGGATAAAGACCAGCAGCTGGACATAATACTGGTCACCAACCAAAACCTGATGGGAGAAGTAATAGTGAAAGCCAAAGGCGAAGATCCGGCCTATCGTATTATCCGGCAGGCCATTAAAAAAAGAAACTATTACCAGCAGCAGACAGATTCGCTATCGGTAGATATCTATCTGAAAGGCATTATTAGGACGATCTCTATCCCCGGCAAACTCTTTGGTCAAAAAATTGAACGGGATGGTTCAGACGGTCTTGACTCTGTGGGAAAAGGTGTAGCGATGCTGTCCGAATCGAATCTGCTGTTAGATGAAGTAAGACCCGACCAATCGAAAATAACCGTGCGCTCCAGTTTTAGCAGGGGCGACAATATGGGACTGAATTTTTCAAAAGTCACTTCTTTCTACACGAATAACGTAAACATATTTGACGTCAACAGCTCCTCGCGGGGCTTTATATCACCTATCGCAGATGGCGCTTTAAACTTCTACAGGTATAAACTCCTGAATACTTATACGAGAGATGGCATCACTGTCAAAACCATCAGGGTCATTCCCAAAAGAAAGCATGAACCCTTGTTCTCCGGTAATATTGAAATAGCTGAAGGCAGCTGGCGCATTTACAACTTAGACCTGCTGCTGACAAAAGATTACCAGCTGGAACTGATAGATAGTTTAAAGATCAAACAACTGCACGGGCCTGTGACGCCTGATGTATGGAAAACCAAAAACCAGATCATTTCTATCGGCTTCAATATGTTTAATTTTAAAGGAGTGGGGAGCTTTGTGAATGTTTATAGCAATTACAACCTTCATCCACGCTTTCCTTCCGGCTACTTTGATAATATTGTTATGAAATACGACACCGGTTATTATAAAAAAGACTCCAGCTTCTGGACACAAAGCCGGCCCGTTACCCTGGAAGATGATGAAAAGCGATATTATACGTTCAGAGACAGTATGAACACCATTCGGGACAACCGGCCCAAATCGTATTATGATTCCTTAAGGCGCAATCAGAAAATTAAGCTCACCAACCTATTATGGAGTAATCAGCGTTACCGATGGTCTTCCAACCGTTCAACTACTACTTACCAGTTAAAGGGTTTGATCAAAGGTTTAGAATACAATACAGTAGAAGGAGTAACATTGAAAATAAACCAGCACTTTAGCTATATGCCCAATAAAGGGAATTATAACTATCATTTATATTGGAACATGCGGTATGGTTTTGAAAACAGGCATTTTAATAGCTTTGGAACATTTACGGTTACCTCAAAAGAAGATACTTATCGCAACCGGTATTTGAGCTTATCAGGAGGTAAAAGAGTAAGCCAGCTTAACAATGACAATCCCATTAACGCGCTCACCAATTCTCTTTACACCTTATTCGCCCGGAGAAATTATATAAAGCTATATGAGAACTGGTTTGGGAATGTTCAGTACAATAATAAGTTTGAAAATGGCTTTACCATAAATGTGGGGGCCAGTTTCGAAGACAGGATTCCCCTTAATAACACTTCGTTTTACTCTTTTAGCAAGAGCAAACGCCCTTTCACATCCAACCACCCTGAAGAACTGGCTGCTGTATCCTTCAATCGCCACCAGGCATTAATAGCCGATATTACCGTCAGCTACCAACCAGGTCAAAAGTATATTCAATATCCCAACAGGAAAGTATCAATAGGCTCTGACAAACCAGTATTTACGCTTAACTACACGGCAGGTATACCCGGTCTTTTAGGCAGTGACGTAAAGTATAACAAATGGAAACTGGCGGTTACGGACAATTTGAATCTCAAATTAGCGGGTCTTTTCAAATACAATGTTGGTTTAGGCGGGTTCCTGAATGCAGATCGCTATTCGATTCCCGATATGAAGCATTTTAATGGCAACCGTACTTTTTATAATATGAAATACCTGAATAGTTTTCAATTAGCACCTTATTACGCCTACAGTAATGTCGCTAAGCTATATGGTGAGGCTAATGTGGAACATCACTTTAACGGCCTGCTGACCAATAAAGTACCGTTATTCAATAAGCTGAAATGGAACCTGGTCGCGGGCGGAAACGCCTTTTACGTAAAACAGGACCAATATTATGCTGAGGCTTTTGTGGGCCTGGAAAATATATTTAAGCTTTTCCGTGTTGATTTCATTGCCGGTTACCAACCTCTGCTTAAAACACAATTAGGTGTACGTGTAGGTTTCGGCGGATTTTTAGGCGGTGCTTTTAGAATTGATTAATAAAAAGCGGGGCCGGACCAACCAACCCCGCTTCTAAAAGAAGCTCTTATCTATCTTCTACTCATCTCTTCGTCCTCCCAAATAGATCATAATATATTGAATTAAAGTAACCACGGCTGCCAATGCCGCTACAACGTAAGTAGTAGCGGCCCATTTTAAGGCGTCTTTTGCCTGCGGATATTCATTGCTATTGGTGATATTAGTATGCTGTAGCCATGCCAATGCTCTTTTGCTGGCATCAAACTCTACCGGTAAAGTAATTAAACTGAACAACACAGTAACAGCCATCAGTATAATACCTATTAACAATATAGTAGAGTTATTGGTGGAAGCCAATACTGCAACCCCGGCCAATAACACCCAGTTAACAATATTAGAACTGAACTGTACCGCAGGCACCAACTTACTACGCATTTCCAACGGCCCGTAGGCTGTAGCATGCTGTACCGCATGCCCGCACTCGTGTGCAGCCACTGCAGCAGCTGAAATACTCCTTCCCTCATAAACATCCGGGCTCAAATTCACTGTTTTTTTTGTTGGATCATAGTGATCGGATAAAAACCCGGGGGTAGATATCACCTGTACATCATAAATACCATTTTCCCTAAGCATTTTTTCAGCTACTTCTTTACCACTCATCCCGTTCGCCAAAGGCACCTGGGCATATTTCTTAAACTTACTTTTCAGCACCATCGACACCAGCATACTGATGCCCACAAAAATCATTGAAACTAAAAAAATTGATGGAGTCATCTATAAAATATAATTTGTTTATGGAAATCAATCAAATCCGGAACCAAAGGCAAATTAGTTTAAAAAACCGACTTTTTGTCATGTAGAAAAATATTTGAGGCTTTTTTAACCATTCCTCTATTTTTATTATCTATTAATTATCAATTATTTATAAAAAAACCATTTAATCTGCCAGCCCCATTTTATAATTTGTTAACCTGCCGGGTCAATAATTTCATTTTTTAATGTTAATCTCAATTTGTACCTTAGTAGCAGAATTTAATGGGTTAGTAAGTAAAAGGGCCAAGCGCAAGCGAGGCCTTTTTGCTTTATGTACCTGTCTGATAAAAACAGATATCATAAGTCCCTCCATTCTTCATCAATCATTATAACAAGCACATGAATCAGTACTTTCTGCTGTCTTTTGTTTCTTAAGTTATTTATAAATTGTCTCTTCTTCTTTATAATAATCATTAACCTTGCACCAGCGGAGCTGTAAACTTCATTGCCTAACTTTACCGAATGAGTAAAGTGAAGAAGTCTTTTTTTTGCCAGAACTGTGGTTATGAAAGTGTAAAATGGATAGGACAATGTCCCTCTTGTGGCCAATGGAATAGCTTTGTAGAGGAAGTGATTGAGAAAGCTAATGGCAAACAAAACTGGGATGATTATACAGCTAATGAGAAGAGAGGATCAAAGGCAGTTGCTTTATCACAGGTAAAAAGTGGTGAAGAAAAAAGAATAACGACCACGGATGCAGAGCTCAACAGGGTTTTAGGCGGGGGCATTGTTAGCGGTAGCATTATATTAGTAGCGGGCGAACCGGGCATTGGTAAAAGCACTTTATTTCTTCAAAGCGGTTTGCAATTGCAGGACCAGCGTGTGTTATATATCAGTGGGGAGGAGAGCGAGCAACAAATTAAAATGCGAGCCGACAGACTATACAATAACGGGGCCGCCATTAATAATGATAATTTCTTCCTGCTAACCGAAACATCTACACAAACTATTTTCCAGGAAATAAAGAAACTAAAGCCCGATGTAGTTATTGTGGATTCGGTTCAAACCCTGCAATCGAATATAATAGATGCATCACAGGGAAGTATTTCACAGATCAAAGAATGTGCAGGCGAGTTTCAGCGGTATGCCAAGGAAACCAATACTCCGGTGTTCCTGATCGGGCATATCACCAAAGAAGGAGGTATTGCGGGTCCTAAGATACTCGAACATATGGTAGACGTGGTATTACAATTCGAGGGAGACCGGCATTACGCATATCGTATATTACGCACACTAAAGAACCGTTTTGGAAGCACCAGCGAGCTGGGTATTTATGAAATGACGGATAAAGGCATGCGTGGCGTAGCCAATCCCAGCGAAATACTCATCACTCAGAAAGAAGAACAGCTTAGCGGTATTGCCATTGCAGCTACCCTCGAAGGCGTAAGGCCCTTGTTGATAGAAGTGCAGTCCTTGGTAACGCAATCGGTTTACGGTACTCCTCAAAGAACAGTAAGCGGATTTGACCTGAGGCGCCTGCAGCTCTTGCTGGCCGTTTTAGAAAAAAGAGGAGGCTTTCACTTTGGCGTAAAAGATGTGTTTTTAAATATTGCCGGGGGCATTAAAGTAGAAGACCCTTCTATTGATCTGGCGGTTCTTTGCGCCTTACTCTCATCGTATGAAGATGTGCCTTTACCCCAAAGTATTTGTTTTGCAGGAGAAATAGGCTTAAGTGGCGAAATACGCGCCGTTAATAAAATTGATCAACGTATAGCTGAAGCTGAGAAACTGGGCTTTGAAAAAATAATCGTATCCAAATACAATCAATCGGTAAGACAGAGCCAGCAAAAATTTAATATAGAAGTGGTTACAATGGCCCGGGTGGAAGAAGTATACCAATATTTATTTTAACTTTACAGGGAAGGCAAATACGAGATGCTTACTTGTTTGTTGACCAGATAAGTACGTTCCTGCAATAGCAGAGTCATTTGCCGGTTGACCTATTTGTTAAACGTAAACGCCTAACCATG
Organism: Niabella sp.; assembly: GCA_039593785.1. Lineage (GTDB taxonomy): Bacteria > Bacteroidota > Bacteroidia > Chitinophagales > Chitinophagaceae > Niabella. Next base: position 5,620 of record JBCNOR010000177.1, read on the forward strand.
AGCACTCTTACGTTAATTAAAGAGTCTCTTTTGCAACTCTTTTACCCCCATTTATGCGCGGGTTGCGGCTCAGATGCCCTGCCTGTCAGCAGCCAGCTCTGTGTAAAGTGCATATATAGTTTACCCTTAAGCCGCTTTGAAAAGCAGGCTGATAACCCGGTAGAAAAAATACTGGCAGGCAGGATTGAATTTGAAAAAGCAACTGCCCAGTTATATTTTACCAAGCATTCTGCCTTACAACACATCATGCATGCATTTAAATACAAGGGTAATAAAGACCTGGGTTACCAATTAGGTTTAATTATGGGTAACCAGCTATGGGAAAGCCGCCGTTTTAAAGATGTAAATGCCTTGATACCCCTGCCGTTGCATGAAAGCAAGCAAAGAAAAAGAGGATACAACCAGGCCGAGATACTGTGTAACGGCATAGCTGAAATACTGGGCGTTCCTGTTATTACAGGCGCCGTGATAAGACCCGATGCCACTGAAACCCAGACCAAGAAGAACCGTACCGACCGATGGAAAAATATGGAAGGCAAGTTTGCACTGACCGGCGAAAACCTAATTGAAAACAAACACGTACTTTTAGTGGACGATGTAATTACTACCGGCGCAACCCTCGAAGCCTGCGGACAAGAACTTTTACAGGCTCCGGGTGTTAAGCTTAGTATAGCAACATTGTGTTATGCGTCTAAAATTTAATTCATTGTGAGGCTTCTTTGTAGTTTTTTATTCAGTTTTATTTTTTGCTCGCATATAAGCGCCCAATTATCAGGAGATAGCATTATTGGGGCATGGGAAGTAAGGGCAATTACAATCCAGGGAAAGGTAGAAGATAAAGTAAAGAAGAAGGCTAACAACATTTTTTTACAAATGATATTTACTTTTAAGCAGGACGGCATTGTAAAAGTTACATCTCCCAAGAAAGGAAACGCTGAATTATCAGAGTTTTTATACATGCTCGATAACACAAAGTGGCAAATCAATAAACTTACCAATCAGGTTCGACTAATATCTATTAAAGATAATTCTCCAATGGCTGATTTTGTATTGAAAAAGAATAATGAGAAAATGGACTTTATATTTTCAGAGACACCACCTCCACTTATTTTGAGAGCAGTTCAAATAAAAACACCTTAATATTAATTATAAATAAATCTACAATGAAAACTTTATTATTCACGCTATTATTATCATCCACATTATTCTTTGCAGGCAATATTTACCAGTTTAAGGTAAACGGGCTAAGTGGTGGCAGCATCAACTTCAACGACTTTAAAGGCAAAAAAATACTGGTAGTTAATACAGCCAGCAAATGCGGACTAACGCCCCAATACGAAGGCCTCGAAGCGCTGTACAAAAAGTATAAAGGCAAACTGGTGATCGTAGGATTTCCCGCTAACAATTTTAAAGGCCAGGAACCCGGAAGTAATGAAGAAATATCGGAGTTCTGCCAAAAGAACTATGGTGTTACCTTCCCAATGGCTTCAAAAGTTTCTGTATCGGGTGATGATATAGCACCTATTTATAAATACCTCTCAGAAGAAGCGAAAAAGAAAGGACTCGAAAATCCTTTGACCTGGAATTTCGGGAAATTCCTGATCGATGAGAAAGGTGAACTGATTGCTACCTTTTCTCCGAAAACACAACCCATGAGCGATGATATTCTGAAGTATTTGAATTAGCGCCTAAGGCATACCGAACGTTATAGCCAAGGGTGTGATTCTTAGTCCATGAAATGATACTATTTACGGGATGAAATAAGTTATCGTGGCCGGCACATTTTCACAGGTTTATATTCATGTAGTTTTTGCTGTTAAAGGCAGGCAAAGCCTTATTGATAAAACATGGAGGGCGGAGCTATTTAAATATATGTCCGGCATCATAACAGCTAAAGGTCAAAAATCAATTATTGTAAATGGTGTAGCAGATCACGTGCATTGCTTTATTGGTTTAAGGCCCGTGATGCCTATCTCTGATCTGGTAAGGGACATTAAGAACAACTCGTCAAAATTCATAAATGAAAAGGGCCTTGCTAAAGGCAGATTTGAATGGCAGGGGGGCTATGGGGTTTTCTCCTATAGTCATTCCCAGGTAAAAACCGTATACGAGTATATTCTCAGGCAGGAGGAGCATCATCGGAAGCAAACCTTTCAGGAGGAATATGTTGAATTTTTAGAGAAGTTTGAAATTGAATACCAACCGAAATATATTTTTGACTGGATTGAATAATATCACCCAATTATACATGGAACCAGTAAAACTCGCTATCTATAGAAATACCATTCCTTTGGAATTAGCCGTGCTATGGCAGGAAAGGTGCTTTGGTTGATCACAACGCTGGTGATATGAAAGCATAAGTTTTTCAGGAAACATTTCTTTAAACCCGAAAGGTTGCTATTGTTGTAAAAAGACAATAATTGCAACATGTCAACCCTGAAAGGGTGGCATTATTGCAAATAGAGTGTTCAAAATTGGCGGATGAATAATATCACCCTTTCGGGGTTAATGCGTCGCTCTTTCAACACTCTTATAGAAATACCATTCCTTCGAAATTAGCCGTGCTGTGGCAGGTAACAAGCTTCGGTTCATGACAACGCTTGTGATAACCAGTCAACAGGCTTAGTTTATACCGCAATACACTTATTAGGAGAAATATCCAATTTTTAAAAAACAATTTCTCATAAACCCGAAGGGTTGCCATTGCTATAGCAAAAAGTATACGAGTTGCAACAAACCCTGAAAGGGTGAAATAAAGAGAGCCGTAGTGCCATATATTTTAAGATGAATTGAATGTTATCATCTCTTCGGGGTTTACATGTTATCCGTTCAATTATCATTCAATGTAAATCCTATTATGTGGCAATCAACACAGAATACATTTCCAAATCTGAAGGGTTATTGTTATTGTAAGAAACACCGGGGAATATTTTATAGGCCCATCCCATAACAAAAGAGCCAGCTCCCAAAAAAGCTGGCTCTCTTTATGCTGAAGTCTATTATCTATACATCATAAGTAGTCGATGCAGTATCACCTCCCCGGCCGGTCCAGTTAGTATGAAAGAATTTGCCTCTTGGCTCATCTATTCTTTCATAAGTATGAGCGCCGAAGTAATCGCGTTGTGCCTGAAGTAAGTTGGCCGGCAACCTTTCGGTGCGATAACCATCATAATAGTTAATAGCTGCACTCAAACAAGGCGCTGGTATTCCGTTTAAAATAGCTGTTGCCGTTACTTTTCTTAAACCTTCCTGGCAAGCCTGTATTTTTTCAGCGAAATAAGGATGCCGCCAAACCGAGTGCGCAAAGTCATTGTTGCCCCCCCCTCATCAGCGCTTCCTGTAACACGGTATCCAGCCGCGCCATAAAGCCGCGCTCATCGCTGGCCCCCTGGATCATCG
>JBCNOR010000178.1:0-8978 GCA_039593785.1 Niabella sp.
AATGATGATGCTTCCGCTGGGAATACTACATGTGCGAAGTTGGGTATACCTCCGATTAACGGAACTACGAGAACTGGTAGATTATGGCAATTTAAAACAGTGACTACTACTGCAACGGATCCTTTGACAGCGGCACGCGGATCGATTTCAGTTGATCCCGACGCGACCGATTTTAAAACACAGTTAAATAATCTTAAAATCTTTTTTGACAATAATATTGTTGTTGTTAGCACCGATCAACCAGTGGATAGGGACCCGTCTAATAACCCACTCTTTATTAACTTTAGACAGAACTATTATATTTCAGGTCTGAACTCATCTGCTTTATCATTGAATCCATGGTTAACTCAAACGATTGGCTGGAATGATTATAGCAATGTTCCCGGAACTTTTAATTTTAAAGATTAATATAGGTGAAGTTTAAATAGAAGTAAACAAAAGAGAAGCAGCTGCTTCTCTTTTGTTTTATTACAACTTTTTCCCAAATCTTTCCGGTATCAGTAAAATATTACAGTTGCTTAGTTAATCATTGCATTGCGGGCGACCGGCATACATTCTAATTTTATTGGGTAAACGGTTGCTATGCAACCATCTCCGTTTTTCGATGCTTCGCCTCAATTACACGTAATATTGGTTTATGGCGCAGGAATTGAATCAGGGAATCGTCATAGTTTAGGTTATCATTGAATTATAAAGTGATTTGTTTTATGAAATGCCCATGAGTTGTGATCAAACCATTCGCAGTGATTATTTAGGCATTCCATATGACCATTAAAAAAATAGAGAATAAACACATGAATAAAAAAGTACTGTTAGGTTTTTTAATGGCTGGTGCTACTTCTGCTGCGCTGGCTCAATATCCGAAAATACCCAAAGAAGACCAGGAACGCTCTGCTGCTATTATGAAAGCAGCCGACGCGCATTCCGATTCTATGTGGGCGATTGCCTACCCGATTATTAAGAAGGAAGCCACAGAAGGCAGGCCTTATATTCCATGGGCATCACGTTTCGACGAGCTGCCTTACGCCGATATTCCTGCATTCCCCGGCGCAGAAGGCGGCGGCAAATTCGTTAGAGGTGGCCGTGGCGGAAAAGTGATTGTAGTAACTAATTTAAATGATGACGGGCCGGGTAGTTTTCGCTGGGCCTGTGAGCAGGGAGGTGCCAGAACAGTAGTGTTTAATGTGGCAGGTATTATTAAATTAAAATCCCCCCTGATTATCAGGGCTCCTTATATCACCATTGCAGGACAGTCCGCTCCGGGTGATGGTGTTTGTATTGCCGGTGAAACCGTATGGATCAATACACATGATGTAATTGTTCGTTATATGCGCTTCCGCCGGGGCGAAACATGGGTAGGCAGAAGAGATGATGCTATAGGCGGTAATCCGGTCGGTAATATCATGATCGATCACGTATCTGCTACCTGGGGATTAGATGAGAACATGAGTATGTACCGCCACATGTACAATGATAGCACCGGTAAGATCGAGGATAAATTTGGTACGGTGAATATTACGATCCAGAACTCTATTTTTGCGGAAGCTTTAGATACCTGGAACCATGCATTCGGCAGCACATTGGGCGGTGAAAATTGCAGCTTTATGCGTAACCTCTGGGCCAATAACGCGGGGCGTAATCCTTCAGTGGGCTGGAATGGTGTTTTCAACTTTGTAAATAATGTGGTGTACAACTGGGTACATCGTTCTATCGATGGCGGTGATTACAGGGCACAGTTCAATATCATCAACAACTACTTTAAGCCGGGTCCTGCTACCCCTAAAAATACCAACGTAGGGCATCGCATCCTGAAACCTGAAAGTGGTCGCAGTAAATTAAGTTACAAAGTTTATGGACGGGCTTATGTGAATGGGAACGTAATGGAAGGCTACCCTAAAATTACGCAGGATAACTGGGCTGGTGGTGTACAGGTTGAAGAGGAAGACGGAGTGGGAGAGCACCTGGGGTATATGAAACAAAACAAGCCTTTGATCATGCCCAAGTTAACGATTCTGAGTGCAGATGCTGCCAAGGCTTATGTATTCAGCAATGCCGGTGCCACATTACCCAAGCGCGATCCGGTTGATACAAGAATAGTAGAGCAGGCGCGTACTGGTGTGGTAAAACCCATTGCAGGTGTAAAATTGCCGGAGACACAGTTTGAGCACAGGCGTTTACCTATCGATTCTTATAAGCAGGGTATTATTACCGATATCAACCAGGTGGGCGGTTATCCTGAATATAAGGGGACTCCTTATAAAGACAGTGATAACGACGGTATGCCGGATGACTACGAGAAAAAGAAAGGCTTAAATCCTAACGACGCAACGGATGCTTCTAAATTGTCTAAATCAGGATCTGGCTATACCAATATAGAAGAGTATCTGAATAGCCTGGTAAATGTAGCCAATGTAGTACCGGCTGTGGCTAAAAAATAATACGGGCAGGCGCGAAATATTTTGCTGTTTCGCGCTTGTTTTATAGTAGTTCCGTTTTCTATTTATAATCTACAAAAATAATTTTTGTGAAATGAGCGATAAGCATCTTTCCTGCTGAATTATCATTCAGGATGTGATATTCCTGACAATTTACCGATAATATTAGTCCTAACCTACAATAGCGAATTACATCTGACCATTATAAACAATAAACAAGTAAACAGATGAAACGATCCTTTTGCTTGCCGGTATTACTGGCTTCCTTTGTTGCGTTTTCAAATCAGAGTTTTGCACAGTATCCCGTTATCCCAAAATCGGTAGAAGACTCTGCTGAAGCAGCATCTGCTGCTGACCGGAAGGCTTCCAATGAACGTTGGGCTGCAGCCCTGAAAGTAGTTGAAGCAGAAGCTAAGGCTGGAAAGCCTTATATTCCCTGGGCCGCCAAACCTTCGGATTTGCCTCAATCTGCAATTCCTGCTTTCCCGGGCGCTGAGGGCGGCGGTAAGTTTAGCTTTGGGGGACGCGGCGGTAAAGTGTTAGTAGTAACCAATCTCAACGATAGCGGCCCTGGTAGCTTTCGCTGGGCCTGTGAACAAGGTGGTGCAAGAATTATTGTGTTTAATGTTTCGGGTATTATACGGCTCAAAAGCCCGGTTAGTATCAAAGCACCTTATATAACCATTGCCGGGCAAAGTGCGCCGGGTGATGGTGTTTGTGTGGCGGGAGAGTCTGTATTAATTGATACACATGATGTGATTATTCGCTTTATGCGGTTTCGCAGGGGCGCTACTGAAGTAACCCGCAGAGACGATGGATTAGGAGGCAATGGCGTTGGTAATATTATTATCGATCACGTTTCAGCAAGCTGGGGCCTGGATGAGAATATGAGCATGTACCGTCATGTGTATGACAGGGAAGGTAAAGCGGACAAGCTTCCTACGGTAAACGTTACCATCCAGAATTCTATTTTTTCTGAAGCGCTGGATACCTATAATCATGCATTTGGAAGTACAATAGGAGGATTGAATAATATGTTTGCCCGTAATTTATGGGCGAATAATATCAGCCGTAATCCTTCAGTAGGCATGTACGGGGACTTTAACTTTGTCAACAATGTAGTTTTCAACTGGTGGAACCGAACAGCGGATGGTGGCGATCATCGCTCGTTCTACAACTTTATTAATAATTATTATAAACCAGGCCCCATAACCCCCGCAGGAGAGCCGATCAGCTATCGCATCTTAAAACCGGAATCGGGGCGTGATACTGCCAATAGAAATGCTTTTGGTAAAGCCTATGTGGCAGGTAACTATATTGAGGGTAATGCAAAAGTAACTGCTGATAACTGGGATGGTGGTGTTCAACCAGAATCAAAGAACGTAAAAGAATTGCTGGCTTCCATTCGTACCGACAAGCCTATCCAGTTGGCGCCGGTAACGGTTATATCAACAAAGGACGCTTATGACTATGTATTAAAAAATGTCGGTGCTACCTTACCGGTACGCGATGCTGTGGATAAACGTATTGTTGAAACAGTGAAAACCGGAAAGGTTTATGTTGCGCCCGACGCACAACCTTATCGCGGCAGATTTATTAAAAGAAGGTTACCCGAAGATTCCTATAAACAAGGTATCATTACACATCCTTCCCAGGTAGGTGGATACCCCGAATATAAAGGAACGCCTTATTTAGATAGCGATAACGACGGCATTCCCGACGACTACGAAAAAAAGAATAAATTGAATCCCAAAGATGCAGGTGATGCAGTAAAGATTGCTAAAAACGGGTATAGTAATATTGAAAATTATTTAAATAGTTTAGTAGATATTGCAACGGTAAAACCATCGAAAGGAATCAGTAAATATTAATCTTGTAAACCAGGTAGCAGTGTCCCAGTCTATTCTTAGTCAGTTTATAGAAAGGAAAGCAGCAGCGAAGCCCGCTCTTATAACTACCCGTTTTTTAAAAAGTATAGCGCTGGCAGCCACGCTGCTTCTGGGTAGTACGGTATATGCACAAAAGCCCAAACCGCCTAAGCCTGTCCTGCCGGTTGTAATAGAGCGGGGAAGGGTTATGTATAACGCAGATACAGTTACCGGCGATCGTGTACCTGACTTCTCCTATTGCGGTTATAAGGCATCAGGAGAAGATATACCCACGGTGCCTGTAAAGGTTGTAGTCCCGCTTTTGAAAGGAGATGCTACATCTACCATTCAGAGCGCAATTGATAAAGTGGCGGCCATGCAGCCGGGCCCAAATGGTTTCAGAGGAGCCGTACTGCTTTCAAAAGGCAATTACGAGGTAGCCGGACAATTAAAAATTACCGTATCTGGTATTGTATTACGTGGCTTTGGTGCACAAGGACAAACCGTGATTACGGGCAAAGGAGTTGACCGGGATGGGCTGGTTCGGTTTTTCGGAAAAGACGATAAAAAGACAGAGGCTGAAAAAGCAATTACCCAGAAATATGTACCCGTTGGGGCATTGTCCTTTGAGATCGCTGATCCAGCAGATTTTCGTGCGGGTGATCGGGTGCTGATTAAAAGACCCTCTACACAGGAATGGATTGCAGCCCTGGGTACCGATGACTTTGGCGGAGGCGTTTCAGCGCTGGGCTGGAAACCCGGCGATGTGGACCTCAGTTTCGATCGTACTATAGTAGCGATAGAGGGCAATAGAATAACTATTGATGCGCCCTTAACTACTTCGCTCGATCAGAAATATGGCGGGGCCACCATCGTAAAGTACAGCTGGCCCGGGCGTATTAATAATGTTGGAATAGAAAACCTGACTTTAATATCAGACTTTGATCGTACCAATGCCAAAGATGAAGAGCACCGCTGGATGGCGGTTACTTTTACTAATGCAGAAGATGCCTGGGTACGACAATTATCCTTTAAACATTTTGCAGGCTCTGCAGTTTTTATCAATGAAACAGCAAGGCGCATTACCGTTGAAGACTGTATCTCTACCGAGCCGGTATCTGAAATTGGCGGGCAAAGACGGTACACTTTTTTTACACGTGGTCAGCAAACCCTTTTCCAGCGCTGTTTTGCAGCAAACGGGTATCATGATTACAGTGTGGGCCATGCAGCCACCGGGCCCAATGCTTTTGTGCAATGTGTTTCCAAAAGGCCTTATAGTTTTAGTGGGGCAATTGGACGTTGGGCTTCCGGTATCTTGTTTGATATAATGGATGTGGATGGTAACGCTATCAGGTTGGGCAATCGTGGCCAGGACGGGCGCGGTGCCGGCTGGTCAGGAGCCAATAGCTTTTTATGGAATTGCTCGGCTTCTTTGATCGAATGTGATAAACCGCCTACAGCACAAAACTGGTCCTACGGCTCCTGGAGTGAGTTTGCAGGAAAAGGATTTTGGGCAGAGTCTAATAACCACGTCAACCCCAGGAGTTTTTATTACCTGCAGCTGGCTCAACGATTGGGTAAGGATGTAAGCCAGAGAGCGGCGATATTAGACATAGGAGGGGAAGCATCCAGCAGTCCTACGGTTGCTGTGGCACAGGAGCTAACTGCTGAAGCCTCAAAACCGAAGCTGACCATGTATGAATGGATTGGTCAGGCGGCAAAAAGAAACCCTATTAGTACCGATGCCCAGGGGATAAAAGCCGAAACAGCAAAAGCTAATGGTAGCTGGTCTGTTTACCCGCCACTTTCAGCTACGGGGCTGAAAGTAAATAATGGCTGGTTAATGTTGGGCCAGGAAGTGGCTGTGGGCAGAAGGCAAAGTGTTCCCTGGTGGACTGGAGGGGTAGAAGCAAAAGCGCTGGAGCAGGCCAAGGATAAGCTGTCGGTTACAAGATTTGTTCCGGGCAGGGTAGGCGCGGGCCTTACGGACGAATTGGATGAAGTGATACAAACTATGAAAAACAGGAACATTGTTGCGTTGGAGCATAATTATGGTCTTTGGTACGATAGAAGAAGGGATGATCACGAGCGTATACGACGGATGACGGGCGAAGTATGGCCGCCCTTTTACGAATTGCCGTTCGCCCGCAGTGGTAAAGATTCTGCCTGGGATGGCCTGAGTAAATATGATCTCACTAAATACAATGACTGGTATTGGAACAGGCTTCAGGGCTTTGCCTCGCTGGCCTCGTTAAATAGGTTAGTGCTTATTCACCAAAATTACTTTCAGCATAATATTATAGAAGCGGGTGCCCATTATGCCGATTTTCCATGGCGCTCGGCTAATAACATTAATAACACGGGGTTTAATGAGCCGGTCAACTATGCGGGAGATAAAAGAATTTTTTATGCCGAACAGTTCTATGATTTGTCCAACCCGGTAAGAAAAAAAATACACCAGTTATACATCGAAAAATGCCTGGATAATTTTAAAAATACGCCCAATGTTATTCAGCTCACCAGCGAAGAGTTTACAGGTCCTTTGCATTTTGTAGAGTTCTGGTTGCAAACTATTGCTGCCTGGGAAAAGAAAAACCAGGCGAAACAAATTATTGGGTTAAGCGCTACCAAAGATGTACAGGATGCTATTTTAAAAAATCCCAAATATGCACCGGTAGTGGATCTGATCGATATACGTTACTGGTACTACCAGGCAGACGGCACCCCTTATGCGCCCGAAGGTGGTAAGAACCTGGCGCCTCGCCAGTGGGCGCGCCAGATGAAATCCAAAGGAACTTCGTTTGACCAGGTGTATAGAGCTGTAAAAGAGTATCGTTTAAAATATCCGGGTAAAGCCGTGATGTACTCTTCTGAAGGAGCGGATCGATTTGGCTGGGCCATTTTTATGGCCGGAGGTTCCATGCCTGTAATGCCTGAGGGTACTGATCAGGAATTTTTGAGAGCTGCAGCTGCGATGAAGCCATCAGAAAAAACAGGTGATTATGCATTGGTGGGTAAGGAAGGCGTAATTGTAATGTCTGATAATAAACAAGCTGTTGCAGTTGATCTCTCTGCTTATGCAGGCAATTACAACGTTAGTTTTGTAGATCCAGCTTCAGGTAAGTTAATCCCGGGAACCAAAACGGTTACCGCAGGTAAAGCCGTTACAATAGAATTACCTGAACAAGGAGCCATCCTTTGGCTGAAGAAGGAGGCTGGTGCCGACCTTAATGGAACTATTTCTTATAATAATGTAAAAAATTACTATCATTTCGTTTGCTAAAAATTAAAAATCTATTTTCAGTTTCTGAGACCTGCTGCCGGTGACGGCAGGCAGATAAATCTAACGAGATTGCCGGGCCATTTGTATTCGTTTGCCATTGATATTTCCGGAGCAAATGTTGTTTTTTAGCGGCAATTTTTCAAGTCTGTATAATCATTAGCAGAAAAAAGGAAATTGATAGATAGTCAACAAATAGCATCGCTCAAAACCAGCGTCAGCCATGCATCTGATGAAGTTGCCTACAAGAAGCTGTTTTATTATTTTCATCCGTTGCTAAGACGGTTTGCTTTTAATTGGCTGGGCAATACTGAAGTTGCAGATGAGATTGTATCCGATGTTTTGCTAAAACTATGGATCATGCGCGCAAAGATGGATCTGGTGCAGGATCTCAAGCTCTATCTTTTTAAAGCCACCAAAAATGCCTGCCTGAATTACTTAAAAAGTGCAACGCATCGCTACAGTCAGGTTACCGCGCAGATCACCGAAGAAGATGCTGTATATGACTTTACTGAGTCTGAATATAATTATTCCGAGATACAGCAATTAATCGCGGATGCCGTCAATCAATTACCTCCAAAGTGCCAGATGGTCTTTCGCCTTATTAAAGAATATGGCTTGAGCTATGCACAGGTAAAAGAGGTGATGGATATCTCCCAAAATACCATTGAAACCCATATGAAGCTGGCTTTAAGAAAACTCAAGCTCGTTATAGACAGGTATCAAAATCCTCAAAAATAATTTCCAGGTTCATTCACGGTAGCAGCTTTTATTCCTGTCTTTAAGAATAGACGCTTCATCATGAACAAAGAATTGCAGGATAAAATATATGGTTTAATAGCGCTCAAAATGGCGGGTAGCGCCGATTTGGAGCAATTGCAGGAATTGGAACAATTGCTGAAACTATATCCTGAATTTAAACAACTGGACGATGTACTGTTCGAATTTCCGGGAATTGATGAATCGGTAACAAAAGATAGAACAGACCAGGCATTTGCGACCCAATATGTAAAAATGCTCTACGCTCAACAGGAGCATCAGTCCGCTCCCGTTGTACCAGAGGAACCTTCATCTCAGCTGAAGAGTTCAAAACGGGTGGTATTAAGGCTGGCAGCTATTGCAGCGTCAGTATTATTACTGATCGCTGTTTTTAAAACTGATTTTTTTTCTGATGAAAAAGACCGGGTTTCTAAAAATATTGTAATACCAAAAGACACAGCTGCAAATGCCAAATCCAAATTAACGCTGCCTGATGGTACGCTGGTATACCTGAACGCCAATAGTCATCTCGAGTATGGCCAGGATTTTAACACTGTTAACCGAGATGTAGTGTTAACCGGCGAGGCGTATTTCGACGTGGCTCATAATCCTGTGAAGCCTTTTGTTGTACATACA
>JBCNOR010000179.1:0-8944 GCA_039593785.1 Niabella sp.
GTTAAAGGCTTCCGGGTATTATACCGCGCTTGCCGGCAAATGGCATGAAGGTCCCAATACTGCGCGGGCATACGACACTATCCTGGCCGATAAAGGAGCCAACGGGGAAGGCGGCGAAAGCCAGTGGGAGCAGCTATATCTGAACAGGCCCAAAAACAAGCCCTTCTTTTTTTGGTTAGCCGCTTACGATGCCCACCGGGATTGGTCTGCAGACCATTTGTTTAAGAACCCTTACAAGCCTTCAGAGGTACGGGTGCCCTCAACATTAACCGATGATGAAGCAACCCGGAGGGATCTGGCATCTTATTATAACGAGATATCAAGACTGGATGAATCTTTAGGTATATTAGTACGCCGGCTAAAAGAGGACGGTCAGTTAAATAATACCATTATTGTTTTTATAGCGGATAATGCAAGACCTTTTCCGGGTAGCAAAACGCGGGTAAACGACCGGGGGTTAAAAACGCCTTTTATATTTTACTGGCCTCAAAAAATACGATCGGCTGCGGTGGTGGACGCCTTGGTCAGCAGCATCGATATTGCTCCGACATTTTTGCACCTGGCGGGTGTACAACCAGCTGCAACAATACAGGGTACCGATTTCACCCGGTTATTAAAAGATCCTAAAGCTGCCTTTCGCCATTTCATTTTTGGCGAGCATAACTGGCACGATTATGAAGCTTACGAAAGAAGTGTGCGTTCTAAAGATTTTTTATACCTATTTAACGGAAGGCCCGGTTTCGATAATGGTGGACCGATCGACGCCAACCAGAGTCCTGCAGCATATTCCCTGCGGAACTTACAATCTTCCGGATCACTCACACCGCTTCAGGCCGATGTATTCGTTAATCCACGCCCGATAGAAGAGTTGTATGACTTAAAAACAGATAGCGCGCAGTTGATCAACTTGGCATCGGATCCATTATACAGGAAACGCGTGGACGAATACAGGAAAATTCTGGCGAGATGGCAAAAGGAAACCGGTGACACGCAACCGGCTCAGCTAACTGCCGATTGGTATGACAGGAAAACCGGTGAAGCCCTGCCTCAGAAAGGGGTAAGGGGCGAAATGCCGGGAGCATCAAAGCATGCAGACCGGATTAATGTAAAAAGCCTGTTTTAAAAGTGTGAACAGTTTGTGATACATTTTACGGTTGAAAATGATACAGACAGAGCCGGTTAACGTAATATTGCAACATCGTTTGTCAATAAGTTTTGCCGGAGGTTTAAATACTGAATGTGTCAATGAGAAGTTTACATTTGTGGGTGGTGATCTGTTGTTTTTTGATCACCCCTGTTATTTCCGGTCAGCCCATATCAAGCACTACCGAAAATAGGTATTTTAGAACCATTTCTGTTGATCAGGGATTGTCGCAGAGTACTGTCTTTGTAGTGCAGCAGGATCTTCAGGGTTTTATGTGGATAGGCACGCAGGATGGCCTGAATCGCTACGATGGTAAAACTTTTACCATATTCAGACCTGATAAAAAAGATCAGCACAGCCTTTTTTCCAGTTATATCAGGAGCTTATATACCCATAAGGATGGCATGTTATGGATTGGTGGCAATAAAGGTGTAAGCTGTTACAATTATAAAAAAGAGCAGTTTGATAACTACCCGTTGACGGTAAAGCCTGGTGAGTGGTTTGTTTCGGGTATTACAGCAGACCGTGACAATAAACTTTGGGTGGTAGCCAATTCGGGCGAATTGTATTACTATGATAAGGCTTCCAACCGGTTTATAAATTTTCCTTACCGGTTTAGCGGCAATCCTGTTAACACCGTTCAGCAGATACTTTTTATCAATGGCTTTTTATACCTTGCAACGGATAAGGGCGTATACCAGCTCGATCTTACTACCAAAACAGCCAAAGCCATTCAGCCTGCTCAAATTAATGTGCGAATCAATGCTATAGTACAACAGGATGACCGGTTATGGATGGGATCTGAGAACGGTGGCCTGTTGTGCCTGAACCTGAAGAACAGCCAGGTTATAAGATATTTACACCAACCGCAGCAGGCCAATAGCCTGATCGATAACGATATCCGTAGCCTGGCCTGTGATCAAACCGGTAAGCTTTGGATAGGAACCTTCAGGGGGCTTTCTATTTTAGACACACGCACTGCAACATTCAGTAATTTTGAGCACCAGTCTAACAGGCATCTCACACTGAGCCAGAATTCAGTACGCTGTATCTTTAAAGATCGGCAAAACGGGATGTGGCTGGGAACATTTTTTGGGGGGCTCAATTACTATCATAAAGATGATATCCGCTTTAATATTCTTAGCCAGACCACGGGTAATGTATTGCTAAACGACCAGGTAGTCAATGTGATCAGTGAGGATCCTGCGGGAAAGATCTGGATCGGGACCAATGATAAGGGCGTGAACATCTGGGACAGGAAGGCAAACCAGATCACCTATTTATCCCATGCAGAGAATAATTCAAACAGCATCAGCTCGAACAATATCAAGGCAATTACATTTGACGCGGCGGGAAACGCCCTGGTTGGTACATTCAACGCCGGTCTCAATGTAATAGAGAAAAATACAGGTGCCGTTAAAAAATACCGGCACGATCCTGTGAATCCTTTTTCGGTAAGTAGTGACATGGTTCACGCTTTGCTTTATGACCGGCAGGGGAGAACCTGGGTAGGCACCCGCTCGGGGCTTAGTAACTTCGACCCGCAGCAGGGTCGGTTTATAAAATTTGAACAGGACCCTGCGGGCAGGCAACTGAGTTCAGAAGGTATTACCTACCTGTTACAGGATCGGAAAGGACGTATATGGATCGGTACCATCAATGGTATGAATATGCTTAGCGCCGATTTGAGCCGGCTTGAAGTTTTTTCGGGCCATACGCTTTCCAATGAATTGGTGAACTGCATTGCCGAAGATCGGCAGGGACGTATATGGGCAGGTACAAGAGATGGGTTAAATCTTTTTGATGAGCAGCAGCATCGGTTTATTCCTTACACGGGTACAGATAATACCATCCAGGGAGCTATATTCGGCATCCAACCCGATGACCAGGGCAGCGTTTGGGTATCAACCAGCAAGGGCCTCATCAAGCTTTACGATAGCTTCAGGAAATTACAGGTGTTTAATAATTACACGGGCATGGGCAACATGCAGTTTAGTTTGCCGGCCTTCTGTAAAACTGCAGATGGGTTGGTGCTTTTTGGCGGCATCAATGGCCTGATCTATTTTTATCCCCAGTCTATCCAGTTAAAACCCTTTGATCTTCGTGTTAGTTTTACCGGCCTTGATATTTTAAATACGCGTGTAGCGCCTGGCAGTAGCTACAATGTGCTGGACCAGTCTATCAACGAAGCCCAAAGTTTACGCCTTTCACACGAGTATAAACAGTTTACGGTATATTTTAGCACGTTCAATTATATCGCCCCGGCCAGTATTGAGTATCGTTACCGGTTAAAGGGCTTTGATAACGACTGGCAGCTATGCGATAATATTCCCAAGGCGGTGTATACAAACCTGAAGCCGGGTAACTATACCCTGGAAGTTCAGGCCACTGGGCCACTGGGAGAGCAGAGCCCCGTACGCTCACTGGCTATCAGGGTACAGCCTCCCTGGTGGCGAAGCAATATTTTTTATTCTGCCCTTATATTGGTATTAGGCGCTTTAGGGTTTATCGCTTATCGCGTTATCAGGGAGCGTGTTAAAGCAAAAGCGGCGTTGAGAAAGGAGCGGAATGAGAGGGAAAGGTCGGAGCACCTGAACCAGATGAAGATGGATTTTTTCACGAATATCTCGCACGAATTCAAAACACCGCTAACACTCATCGTGGCGCCGCTGGAGGAAATGCTCAACAGTTCTTTTCCGGAGAAAAAAGCCAGGAAGTATCATGAACGTATGCTTAACAACGCCCGGAGATTGTATCAATTAGTAGACCAACTGATGGATTTCAGGAAAACTGAACATGGCTTGAAAAAGCTGGAATTGGCCGAAGGCGATATTGTTGGGGTGATGCGGGATATTTATTCCTCTTTCCTGGAGCTCTCCAGGCAAAAAAATATTAAATATACTTTCAAAGCTAACCGGCCCGGTTTCACTTGTTATTTTGACCGGGACGCCATCGAAAAGATATGTAACAACCTTCTGTCAAATGCTTTTAAATATACCCGTCCCGGCGATACGGTGGTATTAGGTTTCGAACAGCAAAATGACCAGATGCTGCTAACGGTAAGCGATACCGGGTTGGGTATTGCATCTGCCGACCATGAGCGGGTTTTTGAGCGGTTCTACCAGGTGAACTATTCCGACTCTAATTGGGGCTCAGGCGTAGGCCTGGCATTTGCCAAAAGCCTGGCAGAGCTACACCGCGGTACTATTGCTCTTGAAAGTGAACCTGATAAGGGAACCGTCTTTACCGTTCGGCTACCTGTCAGCCATAATGAGCAAAGAAATGAAGAAATGAGCAACAGCCATTATTACAGCCTGTTGGAAGATAATTATGCAGCTACTGTTACGGAAGCCGATGGAGCAGACGAGAATGAGGAGCCTGCAACAACTGAGGCCCACCAGCAACATTTGCTGATAGTGGATGATAATGTTCAGATTGTAGATTACCTCGCGGGATATTTTGAGAATCAATTTAGGGTAACCAGGGCCTATAACGGCGAGGAAGCTTTTCAACAGGTAGAAGCGCAGGCCCCGGATATTGTAATTTGTGATGTTATGATGCCCGGCACCGATGGTATACAGTTTTGTAAAAAGATCAAGAAGAATATTATCACCTGTCATATCCCGGTTATATTGCTCACAGCCAAAAGTGAACCGGCCCACCAGGTAAAGGGACTGGAAGCCGGTGCCGACGATTATGTGACCAAGCCATTCTCCCTGCCGGTACTTGATGCTAAAGTGCAGAACATTCTCCGGTCGAGGAGGCGTTTAAAAGAGTATTATTCCTCGGCAACAGAAATTGTCCCGGAAAATATAGCGCTCAATACCCTGGATGAAGAGTTTCTACGTAAAGCAATAGCAATAGTAGAAGAGAGTTTGAGCGACCCTGATTTTTCTGTGCTGAAATTTAGCAGGAATATTGGCATGAGCCGTTCCAGCCTTTATCTTAAGCTGAAAGCGATCACCGGTGAATCTACTACCGATTTTATCAAGCGTATCAAGTTTAAAAAGGCAGCAGAGCTGCTGGAAACCAAAGCCTATTCGGTTACAGAAGTTGCATACATGTCCGGTTTCAGCTCGCTCTCTTATTTTTCAACCTCGTTTAAACAATATTATGGTGTTTTGCCAACTGAATATACACCGGGTAAACAAGCGGGGTCTTGAACGGATGAAAATCATCCATATCTAAATAAATAAAACCATTTTTAAAACAGGCTTACTGCTGCATGATGTTACTTTGAGGTAGAGGAATTATAATAAACAGGTATCACAATTATTATTACATATAGTGAAAACACTGGCCAGGGCTATGCTGAGGTGGTGTCTCACAAACCAGTCGGATGCATTTCAATAAAATTGATGCCGGTTTGTTATTAATTGTTTTCTTCAGTATTTGTTAAATAAAAACCGGAAGGAATGTATGCCATTGCCATTGATGTAGGTAGTACTTATTTAAGATGCGGCCTTATCAGCTTAAAGGGTGAGATCACCTATTCGTTTAAAATGCCCTCCAAAGATGTATTATCCGAAGGGGAAATAATTGCTTTGATCAATGTGGCGGTTCGAAAATGTGCCGGTGCTGCCGATAGCAATATCCTGGGTGTGGGTATAGGATTCCCTGGCATTGTTGAAAATAATATAATCCTTGGCGGTGCAGATAACCTGCCGGGTTTTCATCATGTAAACCTGGGGGCTGTAATTGCAGCATCAACCGGCTTAAATGTTATAGTAGACAACGATGCTAATATGATGGCCTGGGGAGAGATGCAGTTTGGTGCGGGTAAAAATTGTTCAGACGCTGTTTTCCTTACTTTAGGAACGGGTATCGGTGGTAGCGCTATCATCAATAATAAATTGTATGGAGGCTACCGGAACAAGGGTACAGAATTTGGCCATATCATCATCAACTTTGACGGGCCATCCTGTTCCTGTGGCGGCCGGGGCTGTTTTGAAGCTTATGCTTCTATTAAGGCATTGATACAGGACTATTCGAGGTTGAAAGGTATTGACAGTTCTGAAGTAAACAGGGAAATAATTGCTGCCAATTATTTGTCAGGCGAAGCTGCCGCGATAGAAGTAATGGAAAGGCACTTTGAGTATATGGCCATTGGTATTACCAGCCTGATCCATATTTTCAGTCCTCAAAAAATGATCATCGGCGGGGGACTTCCGGACGATACTGGTTTCTATGAAAAAGAGATCAGCAGCCGTGTGGCAAAACGGGTAATGCCCGATGCATTCACTAATTCGATGATCGTACGCGCCGGTATGGGGAACGAAGCCTGCCTGTTGGGATGCGCCAGCCGCGTATTTGCCACACCCATGCTGTTAAGCTCCAATGAACTGGCCTGATGAAACAGAAAATAATGGCGGTGTACAGGTTATAAGAACTTTTCAAACGAATCGCCATTCTTCCTGCACCATGCGCTAAGGTAGCGACGCATTTGCTGTAGTTGGCTTTTATATTTTGGCTTTACAGCCAGGTTATCCATTTCCCCCGGATCCTTTTGCAGGTCAAATAGCTGCTCCCGTATCTGCCCTTTACTGTATACAATATATTTAAGGTTTTTGGTAATTACCGCGCGTCCGCTGATTCCCAGCAATACATCGTTATCGGCAAAATCGGTTTCAATTACAAGCGTATCACGCAAAACCATAGCTGGATCAATTAATCTTTTGCTGATATCTGCGCCTTTCAGGTAGCCGGGAGTTTTTATACCGGCAAGTCCGCAAATCGTGGGAATGATATCCGTGCCGTTGCATACCAGCGATTCATCGGTTTTGGGCTGCCAGCTGTTGAGTTTGGATATGATAAACGGAACACGGGCAGACTCTTCATATAGTACCTGTTTCTGGTTCCAGGAGTGGGCTGCATATCCGTCTCCATGGTCTGCGGTAAAAAGAATGATCGTATTTTTTTCGATGCCATATTTTTTAAGTGACCCCAGTACCATTTCAATGTATTGATCCACTTTTTCAACCAGGCGGTTATAGGCCCAGCGATACTGCCTCCATTGATCTCCGGTCCAATTTACCGAAGGATAAGTACGTGCATTGGATGCCTGCTGATCCCTTACGATCCTGGGCTCGTTGGCCGGGATAGCCCAGTTGGCGGGCAGTTGCGGGCATTGATGAGGAGGAGGGGCGGCAGCTAGCACATCCATTTTTAATGCATCTCCACGTGCCCATTCGCAGATATCATGCGGGTTTAAAAATGAAGCTACCAGTAAAAAAGGCCGGTCCTTATGTTCCTTAATGAACCGGGCGCAATAGGAAGGTGTAGCTGCATCATTGTAATCCTGGAACTTAGTATTTTGTATGAAGTCGAAACCATGCTGGCTGATTTTTTCTGCCGGTACCGGCAAATGCCATTTGCCTACATAACCGGTTTGATAGCCTCCGTCTTTAAAGATCTTTCCCATCATTAACAAGCTATCCGGCCACTGGCCATCTTTTTCAGGCGCATTACCAATAAAGCCTGTTTCAAAAGGCATTTTACCACTGAATATAGAACTACGGGAGGGCGTGCATAACGGCTGGGCACAATAAGCTCTTGTAAAGCGTACGCCATTTGCCGCCAGCCGGTCCATAGCCGGTGTATGCAGGTCTTTATTTCCTGCATTGCTCATAGCATCGGCAGTTTGCTGATCGGTCATAATGATCAGGATATTGGGACGCTCTGTCTGCTGAGCCAAGGCTGCCACATTATAAAGAGCCAGTACGATCAACAATAACTTTCTATACATAATGTAATGTTTAAAACATTCAAGGTTTATAAAGTTCAGATTATAGCACTTTAAACTTTGAACCTGTCAACTTGTAAACTAATCTTCGCCTTCCACACTTTCTCCACGGTGCTGCAATGGCAGGTCAATACTTTCGCCGTCTTTGCAGAAGATGGAAAGGATCGTATGGCCATTTTTTACTGTTGAAGAAACCAGTGACGGTATCGAGCTGGTGGCATACCATTCACCTTTCACCGTTAATGTAATCAGTTTTCCTTTTGCCCAGGCATTAGTAATACTATCAGGCATATGAGACATATTATGATTCCAGCGGGCTTGTCCTATATCAGGCCCTGCAACCGTTAACAGGAGACGCGTATTGATCTCTTTAAACTGTGCCAGCACGGGCGCATCAGCCTTTATCAACAGACCGCCTTTTAATACTGTATTGGGCTCAAACACTGCATAAGCGGTGATGCCTGAAGGAATATGCCGGATGCTATGAGCTATATGATCTTTCTGCAATATTTGATAAGTTGTAGATGGAAGATAGCGCTCCGGTTGTTGATTGTTTAACAGGATGATGTACTCGTAGCCGGCTCTCGCTGGATGCATGCCGTGATCCAGCCAGGCTTTCAGGTAAGTTCCTTTCACCGGGCTATAGCTGGCATTCTTCCATTGGTATGATGGTTGTTCAGCCTGTACCCAACGGATGGCCTGTCCCTTGGGAATGATATATTGAAGTCCGTTTTGATCGGCGAAGTAACCGCCACCTGCTTTTTGTATTGTTTGTGAAAAGATCACCTGACCATTAAAATAATTGGGTCTTTTTTCGTCAGCCTTATATTGAAACAAAGTAGTTACTGTGGGATGCCGGCTGTCTTTGTTGCTGATGCCTGAACCCAGGCAGATTATTTCATCACCTATAAAAAACCAGGATTTCCTGGCGCGAAAACTGTTGTCAAAAAGAGACCGGTCTGTGTCAGGGAAAACATCATCTCTCAGGTCCAGTGCGAAAAGACCGTTGGTTCCTTGTTTTAAACCACTTGCTACCACGCTTTCCGAAAAATTGCGGT
>JBCNOR010000018.1:0-19929 GCA_039593785.1 Niabella sp.
CTATAATGGTGAGGCTTACCTGCAACAGCAGTTAGAGTCAATAGCAGCACAAACCCATGTAGCCGATGAAGTTATCATTGTAGATGACGCTTCAACTGATAATACCTGGCCTTTATTGTGTATCTGGAAAGAAACGAACCACAACATCAGCTTATATCGGAATGATATAAATATTGGATTTAATAAAAACTTTGAAAAAGCAATAAGCCTGGCTGCTGGTGAATTGATCTCAATTGCAGATCAGGATGATATCTGGCTGCCTTCAAAAACACAGTTGTTGGTAGAGGCTTTGTTGCAAAGTCCGGAAAATATGCTGGCTCATTGCCGGAGTGTTAGCTTATGCGATGGCTACCTAAGCTATGCCAACCATAAATTGCACCGCCATTTCGAGGGTAATGAATCCCGCGCCCTTATATTCTTTAATCATATTAATGGTCATAGCATGATGTTCCGGCGGGCATTATTACCGTACATTATTCCTGTACCCGGACGTATGTTTTACGACTGGTGGATTGCAATTATAGCTACTTCCCTGGGAAGAATAATTTCTGTGAATGAACCGCTTGTCCATCATCGGCTCCACGCAACCAATACCCATTTTACCGCGTGCCTCAAAAATGAACCGGACCATGATGAAGTGATCGACCATATTTTAAGTATCCCCGTATTGGGCTCAGAAACAAGGATATTCGCTCAGGAGTTGAGCCGTTTGATTAAAAAAAAGACCGTTTCTGGAAAAAAAATGTCCTGGCCGTTATTTTTATTTCTTTTTACGCACAGGCATATTATTTTTGGCCATAAAAAGAGATTTCTTCCTGTTTTTTCATATCTTAAAAACGCGATTAAATATGCGAAAGCAGGCTACCGCCATTCCGGAGTATCTTTTTAAGCTATGAGAAGTTTGTCAGTTATCATACTTACCAAAAATTCACAGTCCACCATTGAGCTGGCGATTGCCAGTGCATTGAGGGTGAGCGAGGAGGTGATTGTGGTAGATAGTGGCAGTATAGACGATACGGTGGCTATAGCCCGGCAAATGGGTGCTTTTGTTGTATCTATACGGTGGAATGGCTATGGCGATGCCAGGAACCTCGGGGCATCGAAGGCTAAAGGCGCTTATATATTAAATATAGATGCAGACGAAGTTATTACAGAGCAGCTGGCGTTAAGTATTAATTCAATTGAGCCCAGGGACAAAGTGGTTTACGGCTTTAAAAGACTTAATTATTTGGGTGATAAGGCCATAAAGCATGGCGAATGGGCTAAAGACAGGGTATGGCGGCTGTATAATAAAAACGAAACAAAGTGGGATTTGAGCGATGTGCATGAAAAGCTAAAATGCGACGGTTTCCAAAAAGTTTTGCTGAAGGGCGTGCTCAAACATTATACCGCAGATAATATTGAAACATATCAGCAAAAAATGGACGCTTATGCCAGGCTGTCTGCCAAAAAATATAATGACCGCCACAAAAAGATCGGGTGGATTAAAATGGTTGTATCGCCTTTGTTTAACCTGTTGCAAAACTATATTTTCAGGCTGGGCATTTTAGATGGGAAAGCCGGCTGGGATATTGCAAAAACTCACTACCAGTATAACCGGAACAAGTATCGTTACCTGCGTTTATTAAAGAAAGAAGCGGTTATAGCATTGTAAAAGATGTATTGGCATCTTTTTCGCAAATTTGTACCTATGACCAATTTTATTCCCATATTTCCCCTTCAGGTAGTGGTTTTCCCTGGAGAAGATCTGAATCTCCATATTTTCGAGCCCCGGTATAAACAATTGATAACAGAATGCTTTGAGCAAAAGAAGCCCTTTGGCATTCCTGCTGTGATCGGGAGCGAGATTAAAGATTATGGCTCTTTGATTTATATTAAGGAAATCGCTGTAACCTATGCAAACGGTGAAATGGATATTAAGACCAGGGGGGATAAAGTTTTCAGGATACTGGAAGTAATTAAAAATATCCCGGACAAATTGTATTCTGGCGCCATTGTTAATTACCCCAGTAACGAGCTGGCGGGAGACCGGCAGGTAATGAAAATGTTAGTGGCGAAAATGAACGATCTGCACGCCAGCTTACAGGTAAAGAAGAACTTTCATAAGGAGGATCATGAATTGAACTCCTATGATATTGCTCATCATGCAGGCCTCACCCTGGAGCAGGAATATGAGTTTTTGCAATTAACCATGGAGCGGCAAAGACAGGAATATTTAAAAAGGCACTTCGAGGCAGCCCTGCCTGCTTTTGAAGAAATGAAACAATTAAGGGAGAAGATCCAGATGAACGGTCACTTTAAAAACCTGTCCGGGTTCAATCTCAAATAGTAATTTCAGGTCAACTTATTAACGACCTAACCAGTCAACCCAATTTTTAACTACTTTCACACCCATGTCCACAACGCTTTGTTTTGACTTTGGTAATACCAGGAAGAAAGTAGCCGTTTTTACAAACGGGGAAATCACAAAAGTGCTTACGTTAGAAGATGATGCTACGGCTACTATCAATTCTTTAATAAGCACTTACCAGCCCGGCAGGTCTATATTATCTTCGGTTATTGATCACAACCCCGGGATGGAGGATGTATTAAAAAAAAATACACGGTTTCATTTGCTCAATCATACATCTAAGTTACCCATAACCACACCGGTAGGTAAACCCGAGACCATCGGGGCCGATCGTTTGGCAATAGCTGCCGGTGGCGTACATTTTTTCCCGGGCAAAAACCTGCTGCTGATAGGCCTAGGTACCTGTATTACCATCAATTTTGTAAACAAGTATAAAGAATTCCTGGGCGGGTCTATTTCCCCCGGCCTGGAAATGAGATTAAAATCATTGCAATACTATACGGCAAAGCTTCCCTATACGCCGGCCAGGGCAGATGTTCCCTTGATGGGCTATGATACGGATACGAACATATTATCGGGTGTAATTTTGGGAATGGCCTATGAATTAGATGGATTTATAGATGCATATAGTGCTAAATTTGACAACTTTAACGTGGTATTAACCGGCGGTGATACACAACATTTGGCATCACACGTTAAAAACAGGATATTTGCCGACCCTGATTTAATATTTAAAGGTCTTTATGCGATTAGTGAAATTAACAATGCTTAGGAAATTCGAACTGGCGGCACCCCTGGCATTAACTATACCTTCAATTTTTTTATTTATTGGAGCTTCAGCGCAGGATAATTCTCCCTATTCCAGGTATGGTTTGGGAAATCAGGCGCCAACAACCAACGTAGCCAACAGGGGAATGGGTGGCGTTGCGGCTGCATATAACGACCCTTATACTGTAAACTACGCCAATCCAGCATCCTACTCATTTTTTCAGTCTTTACAGGAGCCTAATTCAAAAAAGCTGAACTCGGGGAGGATTGTTTTCAATATCGGTGCAGACGGGCAGGGACGTACCCTTACGGATCAGTCGGCAACTAATAAATTTACTTCTCCCAACCTGCTATTCAGTCATGTAATGATAGGATTGCCGTTGCGGAAAGATTGGGGTATTGCGTTTGGTGTGCGCCCCATTACTAATATTAATTACAAAATTCAAAGCGCCGGCAATCTTCACGATCCCAATAGTGGCCAGCTGATCGATACCGCTTCCACACTTTACGAAGGGCAGGGAGGAGCTTACCTGGGCTCGCTGGGAACCGCTGTTAAATTCAAGACAGGTAAATCACAATATTTAAGTTTGGGCGCTACAGCCGGTTACATGTTTGGGAGCCGCGATTATAATACAAGGCTAAGGTTTCATAATCCTGCTACCGAATATGCCTACGCTCATTATCAAAACAGAACCAGCTTCGGCGATTTTTATTTTGATGCCGGCCTGCAATACCATTTTAAAGCCAGCGAAAAAATATATATGAGCCTGGGGGCCTTTGGTAACTGGAAGCAGGACATCAGGACCAATATAAGTACGGTTGCGGAGACATATGTTAATTCGGGTGAGCTCGGTAATACGCCTATAGATACCGTAACTTTTACGAATAATGTAAAGGGAAACTTCATATATCCTTCCAGCATTACCGGAGGGTTTATCATTCAAAAAATAGGCGGTGGCCAGGAGAGAGAAGCGGGTTGGTTAATTGGAGCTGACTTCACCAGCAATAACTGGAACCAATATCGTGTAAACGGAATTCCTGATGCTGAGGTAAAAAGCAACTGGCAGGCCAAAGTAGGTGCAGAGTTTCACCCTGCTCCTAAAAATAACCTGTTTAGCAGAACTTCTTACCGCGTAGGCGCCTTTACCGGCCCGGATTATATCTATACCCAACAAACAAAAATACCGGTATTGGGTATTACAGCAGGACTGGGACTACCCATTTTTAACTATAGTCAAATGAGCCGGCAGGCCAGCATGATCAACCTGAGTTTCGAGTATATCAAGCGGGGTAATAATAGCAACATTCTCCGTGAGAACCTCTACAGGCTTTCTGTTGGGTTCTCGCTTACCGACCTCTGGTTTGGCGGAAAAACCAAGTACTACGAAGATTAATAGAATTCTTGCAATATCTTAGCTTCTTATTCAACCCCCAATTTTGAAAAGACTCTTGATCGTTATAGCAGCTTTGGGTTGGTTCTCCTGCGAAAACAGCGAGAGCGATATCAAAGCGCTGTCCGGCAGAAAAATTCAAAAAGACGAATCCATTAAGGTAGAGAGCTTTCTTTCTCAGGGTGGTGTTGTAAAAGCCAGGTTAACAGCCCCGGTGATGTTGCGGGTAATGTCCCAAATGGGAGTGGATACGCCCTATGTAGAATTTCCTAAAAAATTGCATGTAGACTTTTACAACGAGCAGAAAATGGTAGAAAGCCGCCTGGATAGTAAGTATGGTCGCTATTTTGAATCTTTAAACAAAGTGTACCTGCGGGATAGTGTAAAAGTGGTTAGCATTAAAGGAGATACGCTCACCTGTGATGACCTTTGGTGGGATCAGAATCAACAAAAGTTTTATACAGATAAACCTGCTAAACTGAAGTCGCCGGATAACTTTATCGACGCTAAATACGGACTGGAAGCTACCCAGGACTTTAAGGACATTAAATTTAAAGAAGTAAAGGATAGTCGTATTCTTACTGAAGAAGGTGCTGTTCCCCGCAGCCAGTAAATGTCCATCTCCATTTTACAACGGTTTAATTTTGCCGGCATAGCCAATTGCTGTTGCTTTTTAGTATCTTAACCTAAGCAAACACTTTAATCTTCCACTAATTTGCAAGCCATGTCATTAAAAAATAAAACCGCGTTTATTACAGGAGCCAGCCGGGGTATCGGTAAAGCTATCGCTTTGCGCCTTGCTAAAGAAGGCGTTAATATTGTTGTTGCCGCTAAATCTGTCAGGGAAAACGAAAAGCTCGGGGGGACTATATTTACGGCTGCGGCAGAAATAGAGGAGGCCGGGGGAAGGGCGCTTGCCCTGCAATGTGATATAAGAGATGAGGCGATGATACAGGATGCAGTAACCAAAACAGTGGGACAATTCGGAGGAATCGATATCGTTATCAATAATGCTTCTGCCATCTCGCTTACCAAAACGGAGGAAACCAAAACCAACCGTTTTGACCTGATGCACGATATTAACGTGAGGGGTACTTTCCTGGTAGTAAAAAACTGCCTTCCTTATTTAACCCAATCCGGTCATGCACATATTCTCACTTTGTCGCCACCCGTTAATTTGAATCCTAAATGGCTGGGCAATCATATTGCTTATACCATGAGCAAATACAATATGACCATGATGGCGCTGGGCTGGGCTGAAGAATTGAAGCAGGTACCTGTTGCTTCCAATGCCCTGTGGCCAAAAACTACTATTGATACCGCAGCAGTAAGAAACCTGTTGGGTGGCGAGACCCTGGCCAATATGAGTCGTACCACCGATATTATGGCCGATGCTGCTTACTACATTCTAAAGGAGTCCCCGGCTACATGTACGGGCCATAGCTTTATTGATGAGGACATTTTAAAGCAAAATGGGATCACCAATTTCGATAATTATGCGGTAAAAAAGGGCGCACCACTATATACCGACCTGTTTCTTGACTGAGATCTTTGCAGTTTTTTAAGAATAAACCGGCTATTTTCTCAATAAATAGCTAAAACAGCCGGCTGGTAACCTGTTTTGTACAGTATTTGATTTTATATAGGCGAGCACAATGCTCCATTAATCTTTTAACCAAATTGAATAATATGGACAAAATGGAAAAACTGGAAGCGATGAACAAAGTTTTGCGGGAGCTGGAAGATGTGAAAAATAGTGAAACGGCTGTTTTAAAAAAAGTAGCACAGATAGAGGCCGAAAATATTAATTTGGGTATTGGCCTGTTAGATAAAACATTACCTGATATTCATGAATACTCAGATAAGTCAATTGAAACCATCGATGGCCTGCTCAATGAATTTGTGGAGTACCGCGACAAATTTGTAAAAGATAATAACCTGGCTCCGAAAGACGAAGAAGTTATTTCATAATTGGTTTTTATTACTAGGGGTTTAGCAAACTGCCCGCAATTTTGGTTGCGGGCAGTTTTTTATTCTGCAGGTTCAACCGGCTCCGACTGCTGATTTTCGGAACTCCTGATGGCCTCCTCCAGTATATAATCTTTTCGTTTGAGCTCAAAGTTGCGGCCCAGGTATAGCTTACGTACCTGCTCATTGGCGGCCAATGCTTCTGCGGTCCCCTGCTCAAAGATCTTCCCGTCAATGAGCAAATAAGCACGATCGCAAATAGAGAGGGTCTCGTTTACGTTGTGGTCGGTTATCAGGATGCCGATGTTTTTAAACTTTAGTTTTGCTACAATACTTTGAATGTCTTCCACGGCAATAGGGTCGATACCGGCAAACGGTTCATCCAGCAATATAAATTTAGGGTTTACCGCCAGGGCGCGCGCTATCTCCGTTCTGCGGCGTTCTCCACCACTTAATACATCTCCATTGCTTTTACGCACATGGCCTAACCTGAATTCTGCCAGCAGTGATTCCAGCTTTTCTTTTTGCTCTGTTTTGCTCAGTTTGGTCATTTCCAGCACCGCTGAAATATTATCTTCCACACTAAGCTTTCTGAATACAGAAGCCTCCTGCGGCAGATAGCCAATACCCATCTGGGCCCGCTTGTACATAGGTAGCTTGGTAATGTTCTCATCGTTCAGGAACACATTGCCCTCGTCTGGTTTGATCAATCCCACTACCTGGTAAAATGAGGTTGTTTTACCAGCTCCGTTAGGTCCCAGCAATCCCACAATTTCGCCCTGGTTTACTTCAAAAGAAACATTATTTACAACGGTACGTTGCCCGTAACGCTTCACCAGGTTTTTTGTACGAATGGTCATTTCCATAAGGCACAAAAGTAACATGGTAATTTGATAATAACATAATGTAATTCTGTTAAAATAAGACGAGTAGATTCCGTATCGGGATATGGAATTTAAGCCTCTTCAGATCTTATTTTAAATACCTGTTCTTGTACAAGCTAAACGTTGAATACAGTGAGTAAAGTAAAATACATGAAGTTAATTTCGACAGAACTTTTATTGATTTACTTTAATACTGCGACAATTTCCCAGGATTATGAGCCATTGTTTATATGTGGACAAACTGAAGCGAAATACCCCGGCGGTTTAGCCGCGCTGCGAAAGCATTATTGCAAGGTTATTACAAGGGCATACAAAGACATTCAGGAGAAAAATCCCGTAGAAGGGCAGGCGATGATAACCTTTAAAATCGACACAACCGGTATTGTAAAGATTGAATCTTTCAAAAAGTCGATAAGAGCGGATATTGATTCTATTTTGGTAAAAGCAATTATTTCTGCTGGTCTGTGGGTACCGGCAACTCAAAGTTGAAGAAAAGCCATTAGCTATAAAACGCAGAAATTTACATTTTGTGCAGGAGGCTATGGATCCTGTGTGCCATCAGGTAGGGCGGTTTGCCGCTAAAATTTCCTCTACATATGTTCTCTCATTGCAAAGTCTCGGAACCTTATGCTGACCTCCCAGTTTGCCCTTTAGCTGCAGCCATTTATTAAAACTGCCTTTGGCCATATTGTGTACCTTGGGTAAGCTAAGCGCGATGTCCTTATAACGTTTAGCCTCGTAGTCGCTGTTAATGTTTTGTAAGGCGGCGTCCAGTTCGGTTATAAAAGCATCCAGGCTGGCCGGCTCTTTTTCAAACTCAATCAGCCACTCGTGGGCCCCGTTGTTATGGTCCGAAAAATATACAGGGGCTGCTGTATAGTCGTTCACTATGGCGCCGGTTTTTTTACAGGCCCTGTCAATGGCCTGGTCGCTGTTATCAACTATTACCTCTTCTCCAAAAGCGTTGATATAATGTTTTACCCTGCCGCTTACAATTATTTTATAGGGGTCTTTCGAAACAAACTTGATGGTATCGCCCAGCAGGTAACGCCACAGGCCGCCGTTAGTACTAATTACCAGGGCATAGTTGGTATAAAGTTCTACGTCTTTCAGCCCGATTGTTTGAGGGTTGGCTGTGCCATACTCGCTCATGGGCATAAATTCCAGGAAAATGCCATGGTCGGTAAATAAGGCCATGCCCTCATCCCCGGGTATGGCATTAGCTGCAAAAAATCCTTCGCTGGCATTGTAGGTCTCCAGGTAGTGAATGGGCTTGCCGATAATATTCCTGAACTGCTCGCGGTAAGGTGTAAAAGAAACACCGCCATGCATATATAATTCCAGGTCGGGCCATATTTCCGAAATAGTCTGTTTGCCCGTCATTTCCAGTAACCGTTTAAACAGGATTAATGTCCATGTGGGAACTCCACTGATAGAAGTTACATTTTCATTGACTGTCTGAAGCGCCATTTTTTCCAGCTTATCCTCCCATTTATCCATCAACGCAATTTCAAGATCGGGTGTACGAAGCCAGTGACCCCAGAACGGGGTGTTTTGTAAAAGCACAGCGCTCAGATCGCCGTATTGTGCTTCGTTGTTAACAGGATTGATGGTGTGACTGCCTCCCAATACCAGCCCTTTTCCTGTAAGCATGGCGCTATCGGGGTTATAGCTGTAATACATCGTTAATACATCTTTGGCCGCCTTAAAATGGCAATCTTCCAGGCTTTCTTCACTGATGGGAATAAACTTGCTTTTATCGCTGGTAGTGCCGCTGCTTTTCGCAAACCAGAATATAGGACTATTCCAAAGGAGGTTTTGCTCTCCCTTCATCATCCTTTCAATATAGGGCTTCAGGTCATCATACTCGCAAATAGGCACGGCCTTTTTAAAATCCCTGATATTATAGATATTATGAAAGTTGTGCTTACGGCCAAATTCCGTGTATTGGGCAGAGGTGACCAGGTTTTGAATTACTTCCCTTTGCGAGTCTACAGGATGGCTACGCCAGGCATCAATACGCCATTGACGCATACGGGCAAGAGATGATATGGCAGGACTTAACAGAGCCATAGTGAATTGCGCAATATTAATACAAAAGGTTAATAAATGAACGGGTTATGACGGGAATCATTCCTAACCCTGATCTGCTACTGATCAACGAACGAAAGTAAAAGAATCTTTCTGCTTTAAATTTTAAGCAAAAAAAATTAATACAAAGAAAATATAAGAATTCGAAAATTTTAAAAAATTATATTTTGTTTTGCTTTCTGAAACTTTTGTTATATTTGGTTTCGTAAGTTTTCGTTTCAGGTAAATCGAAACTTTTATGCAGAATATGTTTAACCGCGATTGTGTCTTGCAGCAACTGGCCTCAGGGGAGACCTGGGATGTGCTGGTTATTGGTGGAGGGGCTACGGGCCTGGGTGTGGCCTTAGATGCGGTGTCGCGGGGCTATAAAACCCTTTTAGTAGAGCAGGCAGATTTTGCCAAAGGCACTTCAAGTCGAAGCACCAAGCTGGTACATGGCGGGGTGCGGTACCTGGCCCAGGGCGATGTGAAGCTGGTGCGGGAAGCCTGTATAGAAAGAGGACTACTGCAAAAAAATGCACCCCACCTGGTAAAGAATCAAACCTTTATTATTCCTGTTTACAATTTCTGGGATAAAATAAAATACACGATTGGCCTGAAGGTTTATGACTGGATTGCGGGGAAACTGTCCCTGGGAAAATCTGTGTTTGTGTCTAGAAAAGAGACCCTGCAACAATTACCCGGCATTAAAGAAGAGGGATTGCTGGGAGGTGTTTTATACCACGACGGGCAATTTGACGATTCGAGGTTAGCCATCAATATCGCGCAAAGCATTGCTGAAAATGGAGGCTTTGTACTGAATTATGCCAGGGTGACGGGGCTGCTGAAAAACCAAAAGGGTAAGCTCAATGGTGCTATTATTGTTGATACAGAGAAATCAGGATCTTACCAGGTAAAAGCCCGGTCTATAGTAAATGCAACCGGTGTTTTTGTAGATGATATTTTAAAAATGGACAATGCTGAAGCAGGGCAAACTGTAGTGGCCAGCCAGGGCATTCACCTGGTGGTGGACAAAAAGTTCTATCCCTCTGCTCATGCTTTAATGATTCCCGAAACCAGCGATGGCCGTGTGCTGTTTGCTGTTCCCTGGCATAATGAAGTAGTGCTGGGCACCACCGATACGCCTGTAGGTCAGCCCAGCATGGAGCCCCGGGCATTAGAGAAGGAGATCAATTTTATATTACAAACGGCATCGGCTTACCTGCACCAGCCTCCAACACGTAAGGATGTTTTAAGTGTATTTGCCGGCTTACGTCCGCTGGCTGCGCCTGAGAAAGGTTCTCAAAAAACAAAAGAAATATCCAGGA
Organism: Niabella sp.; assembly: GCA_039593785.1. Classification (GTDB taxonomy): domain Bacteria; phylum Bacteroidota; class Bacteroidia; order Chitinophagales; family Chitinophagaceae; genus Niabella. Next base: position 10,760 of record JBCNOR010000018.1, read on the forward strand.
GCCATAAGATCATTACTTCTTCATCCAATCTGTTTACCATCATTGGCGGTAAGTGGACTACTTTCAGGAAGATGGGCGAGGATATGATCAATACCATTGAACATCATTTGCAATGGCCTTCAAAAAGAACTACTACCGAAACCAAAAGAATACATGGCTTCAGCGAAGCTGTTAACTGGAATGATCCCTTCTACTTTTATGGAGCGGACGCTGCAGCCTTAAAGAAAAATATCAATGGCGCCCATAATACCTGGTTGAGTGAAAGCCTGAAAATACACGAGGAGCAGGTACGCTGGGCAGTGCGGCATGAAATGGCCCGTACAGTAGAAGATGTTTTGGCGCGACGAACCAGGGCGCTGCTATTGGATGCCAGGGAGAGTATTAGAATATGTGCTGATGTAGCACATATTATGGCGAATGAATTAAGCCTGAGCAATGACTGGGTAGAGGAACAAATTAACGATTATACACAGCTTGCAGCGCAGTATCAATTAGCATAGAACCCGCTACAACACTGCATTTGCAGCAATGGGTCTGGTACGGTATTATTTTTTTATTATCAAAATTTAAAAAAATTATTACCATTTTTTTTCGTGTGATTTGGAACGGTTATTAACACTTCTTTTGCAAACCAAAAAATAAGCTACAATGTCCTTTTTAAACAAAAGTTCTCGTTTCCGGCAGAGAAAATTATTAGTTGTGCTGTTGTCAATACTCATCAGTGTTACAACATTTGCACAACAGCGCACGGTTACGGGTACGGTAAGAAACGCAAAAACCAAACAGCCTTTAGCTTTGATCAGCGTTCAGGTTGAAGCCAGCTCCAGGGGAACCATCACCTCTGATAAAGGCGAATTCTCCATCCAGGTGAAGACCGGAGAGACCCTTACATTTTCCGGGGTGGACTTTTCGACCAGGCAGTTGATTATGGATGATAGAACAACTCTTAACATAGAATTGGAACCTGGAACAGGCGAACTTGAAAATGTGCAGATCACCACGGCCCTGGGCATTAAGAGAAAACCCAGGGAGCTTGGCTTTGCCATCACTACTTTAGAAAATGAGGATTTAACCAATGCTTTGTCTAACAACTGGACAGATGCGCTATCGGGTAAGGTGGCAGGTTTAAACCTGATTCGCTCGAACAGCGGCCCCGACGGTTCCAATAAAATAATACTCAGAGGTGAAAATAACCTTACCGGCGAAAATGAAGCACTGATAGTTGTAGATGGAGTTGTAATTAACAACGGGGGTGCCCGCCGGTCGGCAAATGCAAGCGACCTTGCTTATGGTACCGGTAGTGATAATATGCCTGCCGACTACGGCAGCGGTTTGAATGATATAAATCCCGAAGATATAGAGTCGGTAACCGTTTTGAAAGGACCCGGTGCAGCGGCTTTGTATGGTTCCAGAGGTGCTAATGGCGCTATTATCATTACCACGAAATCAGGCAATAACCGGGATAAAAAGAGATGGAAAGTGTCCTTAAACTCAAACTATGCTTGGGAGCAGGTAAACAGATGGCCGGACTTACAGTATGAATATGGTATGGGCTTGGATGGCCAGGCTGATTTGTTAACCAATACCGGCACTTCGTCTGCATACGGGGCAAAATTTGAAGGACAATATTTCATTAATCAATTTGGACCGGGCCTGCAAACAAGGGATGCCCAGAATGCAACACTTTGGCGTCCTTATTCCGGAAAGCATGGAGTTAATGGTTATTTTAAAAACGGAGAAACCTATACCAATTCAATTACACTGGCGCGCAGCTGGCAAAAAAGCAACCTTAGACTGTCTTACACTGATGTAAGAAATAGCTGGATCACACCCAACACCGGTTATCAGCGCAACACTTTTGCGCTTTCGGGCGACACGAAGATTACAGAGAGGCTTAAAGTTTCAGTAAAAGGCGGCTATACCAATAAATCCAGTGATAATATTCCCGGTGCCGGTTACGGTAACCAGTCTATTATGTATTGGTATATTTTCTGGCAGCCCAATGCCGATATAGATTGGCTCAAAAATTATTGGGTAAACGGACAGGAAGGCCGGAAAATATTTTATCCGTATTCTACCTTTCCCGAAAACCCGTATGCCGTGGCTTACGAGTTCCTGAACCAATATAAGAGAAACAACTTCACCGGAAACGTTCAGGTGAGTTACGATTTTACCAAGGACTTAGCCCTGATGGTGCGACAATCTGCTGATTATACCCTGGACGACCGGGCGCAAAAACGCCCCTGGGATGCAGGCTCTAAAATGATACGAGGTAGCTATCGCACCCAGGATATTACTTCCCAGGAATACACGTCTGACTTCCTGCTTACCTATAAGAAACAATTAAGCAGCGATTGGGATTTAAAAGGAACACTCGGTGGAAGCGTTACAAAAAACAGGTATAGGAGGGAAGATCTGAGGGCAGACGGGCTTCTATCCCCCGGCGCTTATACCCGTGACAGTGCAGAAACGGCAGTGCAATCCTACCCATATAGAAGCATGTTTGAGTATAGTAGTTTGTATGCGATAGTTAATGCAGGCTATAAAGATTATCTGTATGCAGAGCTTACCGCGCGCAGAGACTGGACCAGTACGCTTGCCAATCCTTACAGAAGCAACTCCGTTGGGTTCACCTATCCGTCTTTAAATATCAGCTATATATTATCGGAAGCTGTCAAACTTCCATCAAGTATCGACTATGCAAAACTAAGAGTTTCTTATTCTAATGTGGGTAGCGGTGGTACTGTACCTTATCGCACTTCTTACGGATATGGCCCGCTTCCTATGTACGATTCATATGCTAATGGCGACTACTATTCTGCTCCATTAGTTTTGGTGAAACCCGATCTAAGGCCACTGCGAACTGTAACATATGAAATAGGAGGCGAAATGCAAATGTTTAAAAGGCGCCTTGGTTTAGATATTGCTGCATATATGGGCAATACAAAAGACCAGATATTGCAATCTATCATAGATCGCTCTTCGGGTTATAGCGGCGAAATTATTAATGCCGGGAAGGTTCGCAATATTGGTTTGGAAATAGCTTTGAATGGTACGCCTGTCAAAGCTAAAGCTAAAAACGGGTTTAAGTGGGATGTAAATGTTACATTTTCTTCCAACAGAAACAGGATTATGGAGATTCCTGATTCCTCGGTGGTGTTAGGGACCGGAGCTGTAGGTAGTGGCCAGATTGTGGCAAGAGTGGGCGGCAGTATGGGTGATATGTATGGCCGGGGCTTTGTACGTTCTCCTGACGGACAGGTAGTATTTGATCCTGTTACAGGTAATGCTAAAATTACCGAAGGAGTTGTGTTTATTGGCAACACTATACCGAAAGGTAAACTAAGTATTCAAAACGCATTTTCATTTAAGAACTTTAGAGTATCCGCCCTGTTCGATGGGCAATGGGGAGCCGTGGGTCACTCGTTAATGCACTACAAAATGGTAGAGCAGGGTAAGCTTCAGGTAACGGTGCCAGGCCGCTATAACGGCATTATTGGTAACGGTGTATTAGAGGTGTTAGATGCCAAAGGAAATGTAACCGGGTATAGGAAAAATGATGTAGTAGCAACCGATATAGATGAATACTATCGTTCCATGATGGGAGTGGATAACGCAGAAGGAAGTTCATTCAGCACCGACTTCATCAAATTCAGAGAAGCCCGTATCGATTATACACTTCCTGCCAGGTATTTGAAAAGGCTTAAGATTGATCGGGTAACCTTCGGCCTGTATGGCAGAAACCTTTTCATTTGGTCGCCCTGGCCTATGTTCGACCCCGAATTTGGTACTTTAAGCGGAACCGATATTACGCAAGGATTTGAGGTAGCTCAGTTCCCGTCCACACGAACTGTAGGGGCTAATCTGGTAATTACGTTCTAAACATTAAAATATTTAACATGATAAAGAATATATTATTGGGAGCTTTATTGCTGGCATTTGTGCTGCAATCCTGTACCAAAAGATATGACGAAATTAATACGAACCCTAACCTTGAGCCTGTAGTAAGTCCCGAGCAATTATTTGCGCCCGCGCTTGTAAATATTCTCAGCATCAATATGTCGCGTAACTATAGCTTTAATAACGAGCTGATGCAGGTTACGGTGAATATGGGCGATGGTGACGGAAAGGTTTTTCGTTACGATATCCGCACTACCTGGGGAACCCAGCCCTGGAACAATCTGTATTTGCAGCTTACCAATCTTAAAAACATATACAGCATAGCCGATACAAGCAGCAGGTATAAAAATGATAGCTACAAGGGCGTTTCTATAATTCTGCAGTCCTGGGTATACTCTATCCTTACAGATACTTATGGAGATATACCTTACTCAGAATCGAACCTCGGCAGGCTTGAAGATGGCGCCAATCGCCGGCCTAAGTTCGATAAGCAAAAAGATATCTATATGGCTATCTATGACAGCCTTGAAGTAGCGAATAGCATTTTAGCGCAAAGTACAGATACCATTACCAGTAACTCTGATCCTGTATTTAAAGGCGATATAGCCAAGTGGCGTAAATTTGGCAACGCTTTATACCTGCGCCTGTTATTACGCTTGTCCGGTAAGAGTGAAGTGGCTGCAACGGTCATTTCTAAATTTCAAAAAATTGTAAATAATCCGATGCAGTATCCTGTTATTTCTAATAATAACGAATCGGCAATTTTACGTTGGTCGGGCAGCGCAGTAGCTGCAGAGCCTTTATCTTCTCCGTTTAACTCGATGCGTGTGCAGGATTTTCGTTCTCCGGGTTTGGGTGAATTTTTTATAGGCAATCTCCGTAACTGGAATTCTCCTCTTATTCAAACTGGTGCGCCACATGGAACCAACAACATCAACCGTTTGGGTATTGCCCAGGGTTCCAATGCCTGGTCTGGTATTCCTTCCGGTTATGCACCCGGTCAGGATGTTACCAAGTCATCCTACTTCTTCAGTAGTGATCAGAATACCACCAACCAGGTTACCACTCCCAGAATTAATATGCAAATGGAACCGCTTACAGGCCAGATGTTAAATTATGCCGAAGTGCAATTTATGTTAGCCGAAGCGGCACTAAAAGGATGGATTACCGGTGGTGATTCTCTGTATTACAACAAAGGGGTATTAGGCTACATGCAAATGTGGCTGCCTACATCCTTCACTGCAGCAATGCTTACTACCGGGGGTACAACCGGCGGCGGTTTTTTGGGCGATGCAGATATATCATACCTGCCCAGTCTCTCTTTCGATGAAAAAATGGATCTTATTCTGCTGCAAAAATACTATGCTTTGTTATGGTGCGATATGCAACAATGGATCGAGCATCGTCGTACCGGGCACCCGATTTTACCGAAGGGTCCCGGTTTGAGGAACAATGGTGTCATGCCTGCAAGATTGAACTACCCGGTAGAAGTGCAATCTACCAATCCTACTTACTACAAGGAGGCAGTAGCAGCGCAGGGACCCGACAATATTGCTACCCAGGTCTGGTGGCAAAAACCATAACTCAGTTATTAAAGCCATTTGATAAATGATAAAAACAGATAGATGAAAAAAAATATTATAAACAGCATTCTTATTGTCCTGGTGCTTTTGGCCTTGGGCAGCTGTAGAAAAAGCGGTTTTGGTAACTATCCGGGCGGCGTACCCTATGATTATATTGCAATATTCGATGTTAGAAATATATATAAAGGGCAGGATGTACAGCTAACTAAAGAGGCCATGGCCGGAGCAACACAATTGTATGCTATAGTAACTTCCGACCACTCCGGGGGTAACTTGCCGGAAGGTTTACTGGTAGTACAGGATAATCGGCGCAATAACTGGCTCCGGGGCATTTGCATAAACATTGGTGCTGAAGCTGCTAATTATCACCCGGGGGATTCCGTGAAAATAAAAATTGAAGGAGCAACCTTAACCCGTAAAGAGGGCATTTTGCAGATAACCGGCATATCAGCTAAGGATGTGGATGTAACGTCTTCGGGTAACGAGGTTGTGGTTACAAAAATTGACGCAGGCGCCATTTTGGCTAACCCCAATGCGTATGAAAGTATTTTTGTGATGGTTACAAAAGCAGGATTTACACCGGTGCCACAAGAAGGCGCTGTAATGAAGGACGGGGAATACGTGAATGACGGCTTTGCTACTATAAGGTTAGTTACCAATCCCAACGCTGTTTTTGCTAATGACCCGATTCCCGGTTTGGCGGTTTACAAAGGCATTACTTTTAATACCGAAGATGCAGCAGGTAAATTAACCACACAAATAAGGCCCAGAATTCAAAGCGATTTAATCTCTATGGGTGACGTTTCTTTAGCTCAGCCGCTTATTATTACGGGGCTGCAGCGAGACCCGGAAGGCGGCGACGGTAATTACGAGTATGTGCAAATGATGGCTACTACCAGTGACATCGATTTTTCTGTAACACCTTATTGTATTGTATTTACCAATAATGCTGGCGCCGCCACACCTTTGGGTGCCCCTGCAAACGGATGGGCTACGGGAGGCCAGCGAACTATTAAATGGAATATAACTTCCGGTGTTGCAAAAAAAGGACAATTCTTTTATTTTGGCGGAACTGCTAAAATGATCAATGGTTCAGCTTCTACTCCTTATACGGGCGATAGCTGGTATGGAAAACAGTTTATTACCACTACCGGTTACTTTAATGCGGGAGATGGCGGCCTGGCACTTACTTCTGCTTTTGGTTCAGCCACCAGTACTCCGTCCGGTCCTTTTGCAAACTCGGGTAATCCTTCTGGTGTAGCCATATTTAAAGGTATCAACATCAATAAAGAATCCATTCCTGCAGATGTGATTTTTGTGAGTTTAAAAGGTACGGGCGGTAATTTGTACCAGGCTGCTGCCGGAACAACAGCTGCAATGGGGTATAGAATTACCACGAACGATTGGTACGATGCCGTCAATCCGGATAATCTGAACCCACAACCATTTGCCAGAATGACAACCGGTGCTTTGGGTATTAACACGAAAAGTGTTCCCTACCGTACCGAAAATTTAGGACATTTTGATCTGTTGGGCGGTGAATATAATGTAACACTAGGCAGATGGACCAAGGCGCGCTCTGAAACAGAATATGTAGACTTGGCAAAAACATCTACATGGGCTGAAATAGAAACTGGGGAGAATGTTACCAAATTGGTAGAGTAGTATATGGATGGCACTTCATTATTCAATTGTTACAAATTTAGCTACCTAAGGGCTGATGGTTACTTTATACTATCGGTTTCAAGGGCATATTGTTTATTTAACAACTTAAAATTTTAAAAATGAAAATCAGAAGCTTTTACATCGTATCTGTTATGTTTCTTATTGTTGTCGGGAATATATTCTCTACACAAGTCAATGCAGCAAAACTACCGGTTACCCAATTACCTGGTTGCAATACATCGTTAACGAGTTTTACAATAAATACACTTACAGGCATTAAAAATGACCCGACGAAACCATATTTGAAGTTAAATATACTGGATAAGGATACCGTTGTCGTAGAAGAGGATAGCGAGCAAAAGATCGTAGAAATACGGGGAGATATTGTATTACATTTCTATACAGACGCAACAATGCAAGAATATGGAAACCCTGCATACGTATCTGCAAGCATAAGCATCAGCGGAGAATCAAGCCCGCTGGTAACTACGATTGAAGAAGTAGAAAATTATATACTTTATGGTGCAACATTAAGCAGAAGCCATTATTATAAGGATGGAAACGGCAATTGGGTTTTAGTTGCCCCTCCAGTTAATACTTCATACACGCTTAATCCCAGCAGTGAGTATAATGTATTATAAAGGTTAAAATTAAAAGCGATAGGTTTGAATAGTATTTTATCTTTTGTTGCTGTAAAAAAGGTAAGGAGAATTACCCTATACAGGGGCTTGCTTATTTTATCATGTCTATCTGCAATAACTTGCTTCGGGCAAACAAAATTTGACACCCAGGCCCACCGCGGGGGCCGGGGTTTAATGCCGGAAAATACCATCGCAGCAATGCTCGATGCTATTGACAGGGGTGTTACTACCCTGGAGATGGACCTGCAATTGAGTAAGGATGGGCAGGTAATTGTTTCGCATGATCCTACATTCAATGCAAATTTTGTTACTACACCAGAGGGGGATACATTGACTTCCGCTGCGGCCAAAAAAATTGTGCTCTATCAGTTGTCTTACGACTCGATAGCAAAGTATGACGTAGGGTTAAAGTTCAATCCTGAATTCCCGCGACAAAAAAAGATAGCGGCAGTAAAGCCACTTCTATCTGTTTTGCTGGATAGTACAGAGGCCTACGCTAAAGCAAAGGGGCGCACTGTTCATTATAACATTGAAATAAAATCACGTCCGGCGGGAGATGGCCTTTACTACCCCGATCTGGCCGGTTTTGTTGAGGCGTCCATGAAGGTGATCCGTCAAAAAAATATGGTTGAGAAAGTGGTGATGCAATCCTTCGATACCAGGGCTTTGTTATTATTGCATCAAAAGTATCCGGAGTATGCATTATCTTATCTTATAGATGCAAAAGAAAAACGGTCTTTCCGCGAGTTGGTAAAAGCCTTAGGATTTAAACCTGCCATTTTAAGTCCTAACAGCGCTCTGGTGACTCCGGAAATGATCGCCGACTGTCATCAGCAAAAAGTGAAAGTAATACCCTGGACGGTGAACGATCTGGAGGAGATCAGGAGACTGAAAAAAATGGGTGTAGATGGAGTGATTACCGACTACCCGGACTTGTTTTCTCGATTGTAAGTTTTATCTTGGTAGCATAAAAGAACGATTGAAGGAAGTTTGCAGGCTATATGAATTTATAAATAATATTACGTATTGTTTAAACTATTACGGAGTTAAGGAAATTAGGTGTCATTCCTATTGTCTCAATGATTCATACACTTGGGCGTTAAGGAAGCAGGAACGTTTTCTTAATAACCTTAATAATTGAATGGTTCATCACGTTATCATGATGAAGCGGTTTTTATAAAATAATATTGTTCCTGATAGGAACAATTAAACGATTGATTATGTCAAAATACATCCTGTCATTTGATGCGGGCACTACGAGTTCGCGCGCTATTGTTTTCGACAAAAAAGGAGACATTATTGCGGTTGCCCAGAAAGAGTTTAAACAGATATTTCCCAAGCCAGGCTGGGTAGAGCATGATGCCAATGAGATATGGAGCAC
>JBCNOR010000180.1:0-8942 GCA_039593785.1 Niabella sp.
TGCTGAAGTGTGTCTAAAACAACACCCACCATAATCAACAATGATGTACCACCAAAGAACATGGAGAAGGCCTGGGTCATTCCAAATAATAACTGGATCAAACCGGGAAGAATACCAATAAACGCAAGCATTACTGCTCCCGGGAAGGTAATTCTATCCATGATGCTACCGATATAGTCGGTAGTAGGCTGACCAGGCTTTACACCCGGAATAAATCCATTATTCTGCTTCAGGTTGTCAGAGATCTGCTTAGGATTAAAGATCAATGCGGTGTAAAGGAAGGTAAAGCCGATTACTACCACCGAGTAGATCAACATATACCAACCACTGGTATGATCTGTAAACATCCTTCCAAGGTCTCCCCCGTTTTTACCCAAAGTAAATAAAGTAGGGATAAACAAAATAGCCTGAGCAAAGATGATAGGCATAACACCCGCGCTGTTTACCTTTAAAGGTAAGAACTGGCGTGCGCCGCCGAACTGCCTGTTGCCTACTATTTGCTTGGCGTAGTTAACAGGTACCTTTCTTACTGCCTGGATCAATAATATACAACCCATATTAATGGCAATGTATACCGCGATTTCGATAATGAAAATAAGGATATCACCTGTACGCTGAGAACGGAAAGAAAGCTCCTGGGCAAATGCCTGTGGCAAACGCGCAAGGATACCCATCATAATGATCAGTGAAGTACCGTTTCCTAAACCTTTATCGGTGATTTTTTCACCTAACCACATCACAAATAAAGTACCTGCGGTTAAAACTACAACTGTAGTCAATGTGAAATAAGCAGCATTAAAACCGGGAACAATAGCCGGTCCTGAAGTTTGGCGTAAATAAGCTACGTATGCAAAAGCCTGCACTACGGTCACCAATACAGTTATATAACGCGTTAGCTGGTTGATCTTTTTACGGCCGCTTTCTCCTTCTTTCTGCATTTTCTGGAAAGTGGGTACCAGTACGGTCATCAGCTGCACAAAAATAGAGGCAGTAATATAAGGCATGATACCTAATGCAAAAATGGACGCCATGTTAAAGGCACCACCGGCAAAAGTATTGATCAGATCGAGGATACCGTTCTGAGACTGAGACTTGCTCAGTTGTTCTAAAGCAATTGGATTGATTCCAGGTAAAGTGATATGCGCACCCAACCTGTAAACAGCTACAAGCAATAAAGTGAAAAGAATCTTACTCCTTAACTCTTCAATGCTCCAGATATTCTTTAATGTTTGTATAAATTTTTTCACCTGATTTCTCTTGAATATTTTTTATAGATACCCGGTCTCCCAAAGAGTCCTGTGGACAAGAGAAACTTCGAAGAAGTTTCTTCTTACATAAACAATCGTCAAAATCAAATGACGCACCCGACCGGTGCGTCAAATATATTTTTCAGAATTAATTTAAAATCTCGATAGTTCCACCAGCGGCTTCAATAAGAGATTTAGCTTTTTCGCTTATTGCATGCACTTTAAAGCTGAACTTGCCTTTTAATTCGCCGGTTCCTAAAACCTTAACCTTATCAGTTTTGGCTACAGCACCAATTTCATAAAGGCTATCAAAAGTAAATTCAGTTAAGCCATACACTTCAGCATAATGATCAAACTGCCCTACATTAAACACTTTGTAAGTGATCTTGTTCGGGTTTTTAAATCCTCTTTTTGGAACACGGCGCTGGATAGGCATCTGACCACCTTCGTGAGCCATCTTGCTTTTATAACCGGCACGGCTTTGACCACCTTTGTTACCTTTTGTAGAGGTACCACCATAGCCACTACCTTCACCACGGCCAATTCTTTTCTCTTTGTGAGTAGAACCTTTTGCAGGTCTTAATTCATGTAATTTCATTGTATGCTTTTTTTAAACTTACGCCTCAAAGCCGAGGCTCGCTTCTTAAAATGATAAATGTAGAATTTTAAGGATGCAAATGTATAACACTTACACTTCAAATTCTACATTTACTATGGAAAATATTAGATTTCTTCTACTTTCAGCATGTGCTCTACCTTGCGGATCATACCAAGCACCTGTGGTGTAGCTTCAACTTCTTTACTGCTATTAGTTTTGTTTAAACCCAAAGCCTGCAAAGTAAGCTTTTGTCTTTCCGGGCGATCGATAGGGCTTTTTACTAATGTTATTTTTACTTTTTTCATTTCGAGTATGTTTGAGGTTCAAAGTTGAACATTTAAAGTTGTTACAAAACATTGAACTTTAAACATCTAACTTCAAACAAATTAACCTTGAAATACTTTCTTTAAACCTAAGTTGCGTGTTTTAGCGATAGTTACCGGCTCACGTAACATAGCCAAAGCTTTAAATGTAGCTTTTACCACGTTATGAGGGTTGGCAGAACCTAAAGATTTTGCTAATACGTCATGCACACCGGCGGCTTCCAATACAGCACGCATAGAACCTCCCGCGATTACTCCGGTACCCGGTGTAGCAGGTAAGATCATTACTTTAGCAGCACCTTCTTTGCACCACTGATTATGAGGAATAGTACCTTTTAAAATAGGAACTTTGATCAGGTTTTTCTTGGCATCTTCAATACCTTTTGTAATAGCTTCCTGAACCTCTTTGGCTTTACCCAAACCATGGCCTACAACACCATTACCATCGCCTACTACTACTAAAGCTGAAAAACTAAAAGCACGGCCACCTTTTGTAGTTTTTACCACACGGTTAATAGCTACCACCTTGTCTTTTAACTCAAGATCGTTTGCTTTTACTTTGTTGTACGTAACTGTTGACATTATATCTATTTAGAATTATAGTATTTATTAAAATTGAAGACCGCCCTCTCTTGCACCTTCAGCCACTGCTTTAACACGGCCATGGTACAAATAACCACCACGATCAAAAACCACTTCTTTCACATTCAGCTCACCAGCTTTACGTGCAATGGCTGCACCTACCAATTTGCTTTTATCGCTTTTAGTACCGCTTTGAGCTTTGATATCTTTATCTTTTGAAGAAGCTGCAGCAATAGTTAACCCTTTGCTGTCATCAATCAACTGAGCATAGATTTCAGTATTGCTGCGAAAGATAGCTAATCTTGGCTTTTGCGCAGTACCACTGATTTTTCTACGAATAGTGTGGCGAATTTTTAGTCTTCTTAATGATTTTACGTTTGACATCTTTTTATATTTTTCTCCTGATGCTGCCAGGAATATTTTGGAGTTTAAAGTTCAAAAGCTTAAACCCTTGAACTTTAAACATTAAATGATTTATTTACCAGCCGATTTACCAGCTTTTTTCCTTACAATCTCACCAACAAAGCGAACACCTTTTCCTTTGTAAGGTTCTGGCTTACGCAGGCTGCGGATCTTGGCACATACCGCTCCTACCAATTGCTTATCGCTGCCAGAAATAGTAATAATCGGGTTCTGACCTTTCAGCTGTTCTGTAGCCAGTGTCAGTTCACTTGGAACTTCTACCAGGATATTATGAGAATAACCTAAAGAAAGATCCAACAGGTTGCCCTGGTTGGTAGCTTTATAACCCACACCCACTAATTCCAGTTTCTTTTCGAAACCTTCGGTTACACCCTGAACCAGGTTAGCCAATAAAGCGCGGTATAAACCGTGCTGGGCACGATGCTGGATCTGGTCAGAAGGACGGCTTACTGTAAGCTGACCGTCTTTTACTTCTACTTTAATATCAGGATTGATAGCTTGCTTCAGCTCGCCTTTTTTTCCTTTTACAGTAACTACGTTATCGCTACTCACTTGCACTGTTACGCCATCCGGAACAGTGATGATTTTTTTTCCTATACGTGACATAATTTCTTTTTGAAAATTATTATTAATAGTTTGAAAATGTAGATTGACCGTGTTCAGTTTCCGTATAGAGAACTTAGATTGTCACTCAATTTTATTTTTAGAGATAACCTGAAACCATTTTCTACATTCCAGGTCATCTTATATTTACAATTAGTAAATGTAGCAAAGAACTTCGCCGCCTACGTTTTGAGCTTTAGCTTCTTTATCTGTCATTACTCCTTTAGAAGTAGACAGGATAGCTACACCCAAACCATTTTTAACTCTGCGGATTTCAGCAGGTTTTGCGTATTGACGCAGACCGGGACGGCTTACTCTTTCCAGGCTCTGGATAGCAGGCTGTTTAGTATCTGCATCGTATTTCAACGCGATTTTGATAACGCCTTGTTTGTTGTCGTCCTCAAATTTGTACTTCAGGATATAACCTTGCTTGTACAAGATCTCAGTCATGCGTTTTTTAAGGTTAGACGCAGGAATATCAACCACACGGTGACCCGCCATTTGCGCGTTACGTATTCTTGTTAAGAAATCTGCTATTGGATCTGTTACCATGATCTATATATATTGAAAATTGTTAATTGATTATTTGATGCTTGATATTTGATACTTGATGTTCGATTTCAGCATCTTGCTTCAGGTATCTTGTATCCAGTATCGCCGGTATCCCAATTACCAGCTGGCTTTTTTAAGTCCGGGAATTTTTCCGTTCAAAGCCATGTCTCTCAAAGCAACCCTGGAGATACCAAAGTAGCGAACATAACCTTTAGGACGACCAGTAAGCTGGCAACGGTTTTTAAGACGTACTTTAGATGAGTTCTTAGGAAGCTTATCTAAAGCGGCATAATCACCGGCTTGTTTCAACTCTTCTCTTTTAGCCGCATATTGCTCAACTAATTTTTCTCTTTTTAGCTGACGGGCTTTTATTGAAGTTTTTGCCATTTTATATTATTCAGTTTTATTAATTACTCAGCGTTTCTTTTAATATTTTTGAAAGGCATGCCTAATTCTTTCAACAGCTCATAAGCTTCTTCATCTGTTTGAGCTGTAGTTACGAAAGTAATATCCATACCTGTGATCTTGTTTACTTTGTCAATATCAATTTCAGGGAAAATGATTTGCTCAGTAACACCCATAGTATAGTTACCACGGCCGTCGAAAGATTTTTCGTTGATACCTTTAAAATCACGTACACGAGGCAGCGCCACAGAAATCAGCCTGTCTAAAAACTCGTACATTTTTTCTCCGCGCAAAGTTACCCTTGCACCGATAGGCATAGCCTTACGAAGTTTAAAGTTGGAGATATCCTTTTTGGACTGTGTGATTACCGCTTTCTGACCAGTGATAGTTGTCAGTTCTTCCACTGCAACATCAACCAGCTTTTTATCGGTAACAGCACCGTTTACACCGCGGTTTACGCAAATTTTTTCAAGCTTGGGAGCCTGCATTACACTTTTGTAAGCAAACTTCTTAACCAAAGCAGGCGCTACTTCGCTTTTATATTTTGTTGCCAACCTTGGAGTATATGTATTTGTGCTCATGATCTTTTTGTTGTTTTAATCGATATAATTCTGCCCTGCGACAGAGACGGATTAAATTTTTTCACCGGATTTTTTAAATACGCGGGCAGTTTTACCGTTTTCGCGCTCACGTCTTACTTTAGATGGCGCTTTTGCTTTTGCATCCCATAACATAACATTGCTGATGTTGATAGGAGCTTCGCTTTTAACGATACCACCTTTAGTGTTTTGTGCAGAAGGTTTGGTATGACGTGTTTTAATATTAACACCTTCAACCAATACTTTACCTTCGTCTACCAATACTTCTTTTACTAGGCGTGGTTTGGTTCTATCTTTATCTGCACCAGTAATCACAACCACCTGGTCGCCTTTTTTAATGTTGTACTTGGGTTTAAATCTGTTGCTCATTTTAAATTAATTTGCTAATGTGATAATGAGCCGATTAGCCAATTATACACATAAAATTTATTCGAACTTTCATTAGCACATTAGCACATTGGCTAATTAGCTTATTATTTACAATACCTCAGGTGCTAATGATACAATCTTCATGTATCCCTTATCACGCAATTCCCTGGCTACCGGGCCAAAAATACGTGTACCTCTTGGTTCATCTGCCGCGTTCAATATCACTACTGCGTTATCATCAAAACGGATGTAAGAACCATCTTTGCGGCGTAATTTGTTAGTAGTACGTACAATAACTGCTTTGGCAACTGTACCTTTTTTAATACCGGCTGCAGGCATTGCGTCTTTAACGGTAACTACTATTTTATCGCCAATTCTTGCATAACGCTGGCCGCTGTTGCCTAATACACGAATACAAAGTACTTCCTTCGCGCCGCTGTTATCTGCTACATTTAACCTGCTTTCTTGCTGTATCATTTTTTAGATTTTAGATGTTAGATTTTAGATGTTAGATGAAGCACTTTATCCAAAATCATCTCCTTTACAATATTTACTAAAGTTTAGTAGTGTATTTTATGATAAAAGCTCAATACTAATATCTCAATACTAAATTCTAATTACTTCACTTTTTCTACTACTTCAACCAGTCTCCAACGCTTTAATTTGCTCAGCGGACGGGTTTCCATAATTTTTACGGTATCACCAATGCTGCACTCGTTTTTCTCGTCGTGTGCATGAAACTTGGTTGTTTTTTTCAAAAACTTACCGTAGATAGGGTGCTTAACTTTTCTTTCAATAGCAACAGTTATGGTTTTCTCCATCTTATTGCTGGTAACAACCCCTATTCTTGTTTTTCTTAAATTTCTTTCAGACATTTTAAATAATTTGTCGTTTGACGTATTGACTTTTATGCTTGCTCAACCGCTGTTTTCTGGCTGATAAGAGTTTGGATGCGCGCAATGTCCTGGCGCAGGCTGCGAATAGACATTGGGTTTTCAAGCGGAGTGATTGCATGAGCAAATTCCAGCTTTTTTAACCTTTGTTTAGATTGCTCCAATTGCACTTTCAAGTCTTCTACACTCAATCCCTTAACGCTATCTAAGAATTCTTTCTTTTTTGACATGACTTTATTTTTGAAAATGGCGAATTAATTAGTAACTAAATCTCTGCGCATTGTGAACTTGGTCTTAATTGGTAGTTTACCTGAAGCCAATTGTAATGCTCTGCGCGCAACTTCTTCACTAACACCATCTACTTCGAATATGATACGGCCTGGCTGTACAACAGCTGCCCAATACTCAAGGTTACCTTTACCTTTACCCATACGAACCTCTGCAGGTTTGTTAGTAATAGGCTTATCTGGAAATATGCGGATCCATACATTACCTTCCCTTTTCATGCTACGGGTAAGTGCCTGACGAGCTGCCTCAATCTGACGATCGGTAATCCAATGAGAGTCTAACGCTTTTAAAGCATAGGAACCAAAAGATATAGTAGTACCTCTTTTAGCGTCACCTTTCATGCGACCTTTCTGCATTTTCCTGTGCTTTGTTCTCTTCGGTTGTAACATTGCTATTTATTTATGATTTGAGATTCGAGATTTGAGATAATCAAATTCTCAAATCTTCAAATGGTCATATTAAAACTTAATTTTTTCTATCTCTTGCACCGCGGCGGTCACCTCTTCTGTCGTCACGACGATCTCCACCTCTTCTTTCGTTTCCTCCAACTGCTTTATCGTTTCCGGATATGAAGTTCGGGTTCAAATCTCTTTTAGTTAAAACCTCGCCTTTACAAATCCATACTTTGATACCGATTTTACCGTATACAGTTTGGGCAAATACATTTGCATAATCAATGTCCATACGGAAAGTGTGCAAAGGAACACGACCTTGCTTGAACTCTTCGCTACGGGCAATCTCAGCACCATTTAAACGACCGCTCAATTTAACTTTGATACCTTCAGCACCCATACGAAGCGCGGAAGCAATAGCCATTTTAGTAGCGCGTTTGAAATTGATACGGTTTTCGATCTGGCGGGCGATGGTATCACCTACGATCATAGCATCAGTCTCAGGACGACGGATCTCTAAAATGTTAATCTGAACGTCATCGTTACCGGTTAATTTCTTCAGCTCTTCTTTAATTCTGTCTACCTCTCCACCACCTTTACCGATGATGATACCTGGCTTAGATGTATGAATCGTAATGATTAATTTACCTAAAGTTCTTTCGATAACGATCTTGGAAATACCACCCTTGTTGATACGGGCATTCAGGTAAGTTCTGATCTTGTTATCTTCGATTAACTTAGAAGCGAAATCTCTTTTGCTTCCATACCAATTAGATTCCCATCCGCGGATGATACCTAACCTGTTACCAATTGGATTTGCTTTTTGACCCATGTTTATTGGTTATGCGTTTTTAGTTTCTTTTGTCTTATTAGTTGCAGCCCCGCCTGCCTGGCGGGCAGGTTTAGCTTTTTTAGAAGCTTTGGTATCCTCACCTTTTACGTCTACAATCACAGTAACGTGGTTGCTACGTTTACGCACGCGGTATCCACGACCCTGAGGTGCAGGACGCATACGCTTTAAAGTTCTACCACCATCTACAAAAATAGTTTTCACCACTAATCCTGTTTCATCGCCACCTTCATTCTTTTGTTTCCAGTTGCTGATGGCACTCAATACCAGCTTACGCAAAGGCACTGAAGAGTGCTTCGGGTTATGTTCTAATTCAGCCAACACTAATTCTACTTTCTGACCACGAATCAGATCAGCGAGCAGCCTCATTTTACGAGGAGATGTTGGATAATTTCTAAGTTTTGCTACTGCTTCCATTTTAGAAGTTTAAAGTTTAAAGTTTAAAGTTTTGAAATCCTCGCGGCCTTAAACTATACCTTGTTATAATTTCTTTACTAATTATTATTTACCACCAGCGTGACCTTTGAACTGGCGTGTTGGCGCAAACTCACCTAACTTATGGCCTACCATAAATTCTGTTACATAAACCGGGATAAATTTATTACCGTTATGTACCGCAAATGTGTGGCCTACGAAATCAGGAGAAATAGTAGAGCGGCGGCTCCAGGTTTTAATCACCGATTTTTTTGCGCTTCCTTCGTTGATTGCTAACACTTTTTTCTCTAAGTGAGTAGCTATATAAGGACCTTTTTTAATTGAACGAGCCATATCTTAATTTCTAATTTCCAGTTATTAATTATTTAGAAAGCTTCTTACCG
>JBCNOR010000181.1:0-8929 GCA_039593785.1 Niabella sp.
GGAGGATGGCCTGTTGTAAACAGCAAAGTAGAGATTATGAAGAAGGGCTATACCGATGCTGCAGTAAAAGCATTAAAAAGAAGGTTAAAGTCTGAAGGTTTTTTGTTTGGAGAAGACAGCACTTTTACCAATGTGTATGATAGCGAGCTGGCCGATGCAGTGAACGAGCTAAAAAAAACCTATGGCTACAAACCCGATGGCACTGCCGGTAAAACCTTTTTAAAAGACGTTAATATTTCGGTGGAAGAGCGTATACAGCAGATATTAATCAATATGGAACGTATGCGCTGGCTGCCCGGTACTACCAAAGACAGCGGGCGCTCAATAATGGTTAACATTCCTGAGTTTAAACTACACGTATATGAATACGGCCGGCCGGCCTGGGATATGGATGTGGTAGTTGGAAAAGAAGGCAATAACACCACGGTGTTTACCGGGCGCCTGAGTAATATTGTTTTCAGTCCCTATTGGAATGTACCTGCCAGCATTGTTAAGAATGAAATGAATGGCAGGCCCAGTGCCGCTTACCTGGCGCGCAATCATATGGAGATCATCAATGGCCGGGTACGCCAGAAACCTGGCCCGTGGAACTCCCTGGGTCTTGTAAAGTTCCTGTTCCCCAATAGTTATAATATCTATTTTCACGACTCGCCCGCCAAAAGCTTATTTAACAGGGATAAACGAAGTTATAGTCATGGCTGTATCCGCCTGAAAGAACCTGCGAAGCTGGCCGAATATATTTTGAATGATACGGCAAGGTATAGCGCCCAAAAGGTAGACAGCCTGATGCATACCTATAAAGAAAAATACATACGGGTTAAAAAGCCCATCCCGGTATTGATCACTTATTTCACCTCATGGGTAAATGATAGCAGCGTTTTAAATTTCAGGGAGGATATTTACGGACATGATGCCATTATCGCTAAAAAAATGTTCCTGAATAGTGTGGGCACCAGCTACAGCAGGCAAAAAGCCATTAAAGACAGTATTCAGAAAGTAAAAGACCTGGCCAAACTGAAGGAGCAAAGGAAAAAGGATTCTATTGCCCGTAAAAATGAGGCAATAGAGCTAAAAAGAAAGCAGGATAGCATTGCCGCAGCACGAAAGAAGAAAACATCCGGCACATAATGTGCTGCCGCCTATTTTTGTAACATGAATCTTATTGAAGTCAATACCCCGGCGCTTGCTAAAGACTTTATTCAAGTGAATGTTCTGATCAATCAAAACGATCCGAATTATATACGTCCGCTCGATAAAGACGTTAACGAGGTTTTTGATAAGGAGAAAAACAAAACCTTCAGGTCGGGGGAAGTGATTCGCTGGGTGTTAAGAAATAACCAGGGACAACTTATTGGCCGTATTGCTGCTTTCGTCAACAAAAAGTATAAATCAAAAGGCGACGACGGGCCAGTGGGCGGTATGGGATTTTTTGACTGCATTAACGACCAGGCTGCGGCCAACCTGTTACTGGATGCCGCCAAAAACTGGCTCACCGGGAAAGGCATGACTGCTATGGACGGGCCGATTAATTTTGGGGAACGCGACACCTGGTGGGGATTACTGGTAAAAGGATTTGAACCGCCTTTATACCGGATGAATTACAACCCTGCATATTATAAAGATCTGCTCGAAGGTTATGGCTTTCAGCCCTTTTTCAACCAGATATGCTTTAGTCTTAATGTAGGTCGTCGTATACAGGAGAAATTTTACGAGCGACACGCCGCTTTGGCTAAAGACCCCAACTACTCTTCTGACAATATTAAAACCAATAACCTCCCTAAATATGCCAAAGACTTCACCATAGCTTATAATAAAGCCTGGGCGGGGCATGGCGGACTGAAACAGCTGGATGAAAGAAATGTATTGAAAATGTTTCAATCGATGAAGGCAGTTATGGATGAGCGGGTAAACTGGATCATTTACTATAAAAATGAGCCCATCGGCATTTGGGTGAACCTTCCCGATTTAAACCAATGGTTCAAATACCTGAACGGTAAATTTGGTTTACTAGATAAGCTGAAATTTTTATGGTATAAGAAAACAAAGCCCTGTGACAAATTTGTGGGTCTTGTTTTTGGGATTGTACCGGAGTTCCAGGGTAAAGGCGTTGATGCTTATATGATCATTGAGGGATGCCGGCTGATCCAGAATTTGAAAATTGAAAACGGCAAGTATGAGCTGGGCAAACCTATTTATGACCATTTCGAGATGCAGTGGATCGGTGAGTTCAACCCTAAGATGATCAATGTGGCTGAATCCCTGGGTACCCACAGAAGCCGTGTGCTTACTACTTACAGATACCAGTTCGACCGGGAAAAGGAGTTCAAAGCCCACCCCATTTTAAATTAATAGTGCTTTCCAAAAAAATATTTAAAAAAGCAAAACCCTATTGGTATAATTTTCGTATCTATGGAACTGATGTGAAATTCCTCTATTGAAAGCCATACAAAAATATACGGAACAGGAGTTGGTTGCGTTATTAAAACAACGTGACGCTAATGCTTTCAGTTATCTGTACGATAACTATGCCGCTGCATTGAATAGCATTGTACGTAGCTTTATACCCGACGAGCAGTTAGCCAACAGTGTTTTGCAGGATAGTTTCGTAAAAATATGGAACCAGGCCGGTACTTTTGATAGTATACGTGGCAGGCTGTTTACCTGGATGTCATCTATAGTTCGCAACACCGCTATAGATACCCTGAGAAGTAAAGACTGGAAGAACTCCAGGCAGAACGTGGAGCTTACAGACAGGAATAATGAAATAGCTGCGGACAATCTTTTAAATATAGATGCTATTGGTCTGCGAAAGGTAGTAAACAGCTTGAGGGAAGAATATAAAACGGTGGTAGAAATGTGCTACTTCGACGGGTTTACCCAAAACGATATTGCCGAAACAACCGGCATACCTTTGGGAACTGTAAAGACAAGGTTGCGTAAAGCTTTAATTGAATTAAGAAGCAGGATCAGTAATACATGAACATAAAGGAGTACATACAAAGTGGCATAATTGAAAGTTATGTATTGGGCCTGGCAGATGCTGAGGAAAGAGCCGAGCTGGAACAACTTCGTATGCAGCATCCTGAGATTGAACAAGCCATAACGGCGTTTGAGCGGGAGCTGGAAAGTTCTGTTCAACACCATGCAGTGCCGGTGAATCCTGATATAAAGGCTAATTTATTTAACCAGCTGGGCTTAAAGACAGATGCAGACAATGAACAAATAACTAACAATCCGAAGGTCGTACAATTTGAAAGTGGTGGTAAAACGCCATTTATTAAATACCTGGCCGCTGCCTCTGTAATCCTTTTTGTGATCAGTGCAGTATTTAATATTTACACCTATAACAAATATAAAAATCTCGAAGCCGAAAATCGCCAGTTAGCTTTGCAGCGCGACCGGCTCTACGCTAATAACAACACTATTCAAACCAAGCTCGACGAACTGGGTAAAAACATGCAGCTGATCACGGGCTCTGATATGATAAAGGTTGCATTGAGTGGCGTTGCCGGCAAAGAATCAAGCCAGGCCGTGGTATATTGGAATAAGAATAACAAAGATGTTTACCTGGTGGCCAAAGCTTTGCCGCAGGCGCCCAAAGGCAAGCAGTACCAGCTTTGGGCATTAATGGATGGAAAGCCCATAGATGCCGGCGTACTAGGAGATTGTAATACTGTTTGTAAGTTGAAAAATATACAAAATGCCCAGGCATTCGCTATTACACTAGAAAATGAAGGAGGCAGCCCTACCCCTACATTGGAGCAATTATACGTAATGGGCAAAATCTAATTTTTTCCGAATCCGTTTCCTTTTATTTCCCGTAGATAATATTGTCATGGTTAGAGTGACATGTCAGTATCGGGGCTGCAGGTTTGGGCAGCCCCTTTTGTTATAAAGCTGATACATCAATACATTAACCCTAATCAGCTCGCGTTTCAGTTGTAGTTGTTATTCCCTGCCCGCTAACTTTCCACTCCTATTCCCAATTCCCTGTTCCCTATTTACTACTTACTATTCACCATTCCCCTTCAAATATTTTCTTAAAAAATAGAATCCGCTTTTCATCACATCTCGTAATTATCTATGAAAGGGCACCTGTAAGTACCCATAACCAATTTCCAAATCAAAAATCAAATATTATGAAATCAGAACAAGAAAACCTTTCTACTTCCGGCACAAACGCCGTCAAAGAAGGATATAACAGAAGAAAATTCCTTTCTGCTTTAGGGGTGGGAACAGCAGGCGCAGCTTTACTTAGCTCTTGCGGCCACAACGACTGGTACGATCAATTCAGGAACAACAATAATAACGGTGCAACACTTGATTTTAAGGATGATATCGGGATACTAAACTATGCCTACGCACTGGAACAGCTGGAAGCTGCTTTCTATACTGAAGTGGTAGCCAAATCTTCATCCGTATTCAGTGCCTCTCAAAATGCTTTTTTTAATGATATCAAACTCCATGAAATTGCACACCGCGAATTCTTTAAGAAAGCATTAGGCAGTAACGCTATCGGAAATCTGGAAGTAGATTTCTCGTCGGTAAACTTCAGCAGCAAAGACAGTGTGCTAGCTACTGCCAAAGCATTTGAGGACCTGGGAGTAGCTGCCTACAACGGCGCGGGCTATAAAATTATGACGGAAGCCTACCTGGTAATTGCAGGCCAGATCGTTTCTGTTGAGGCAAGGCATGCAGCATGGATCAGAGACCAGATATCAAATGGTTCTTTCTCTGACCTTAATAGCTTAAGTGCTTTAGGCGCAGATAATTCAAAGGGACTTGATGCAGCACTACCTCCCAGCAAAGTGCTTCCTATTGCGGCCACTTTTATTAAAACCAAGATCGATGTTAAAAACGTTTTTTAAACTTAAAACCTTACAATCATGAATATCCTGAATATTTTAAGCGAAATTGAAAAAGTAGATGAAGACATCTATGACAGGCTTAGCCCGCGCAGGCGCGTCATGAAAGACTTTTACAACGCAGGCCGGAAAATCTCCATGGCAGCACTGCCACTTGCCTTGAGCTCGATGTTTACAAGAGCCTACGGTCAATCAGGCAACAGAAGCGTAAACGATGTACTTAATTTTGCATTGACGCTCGAATACCTCGAATATCATTTTTACAACCATACCGTTGTAGGTAAAGATCCTGCGTCTTCGGTAAAGGACGTTACTTTTAATTTCCCCAGCACCGCTGCACTACAGGCCATTACCACCATCCGTGATCATGAAAAAGCACATGTTGATTTTTTAAAAGCAGTATTAGGTAGCGCTGCACGTCCCGAGTTGGCCTATACCAATTTTGATTTCAGGGCAGGAGGTACTTATAATGCAGATAATAGTTACAACTCCGGCGGAACCTTTGCAGATGTATATACTAATTATGCCACCTTCCTCAAAGTTGCAACAGCATTTGAAGATACAGGAGTACGTGCTTACAAAGGTCAGGCAGGATTTCTGAAAGGCAACCAGGTTGTATTAACAGCAGCGCTTCAGATACATGCAGTAGAAGCCCGCCACGCCTCTCATTTACGCCAGATGGCTGCAGGAGCTGGTCTTACCATCAAGCCATGGATCACTTACACCGCTAATGGTAATGACACCGGCGTTGCACCTGCTGATGCTGTTTATGCAGGCGAACAAAATACGACGCAGGCCAACGTTGCTATTACCAATATAGCCGCGGGTGTTACACAAGCTGCGGCAGCGGAGAGCTTCGACGAGCCGCTGGCAACAGCTAATGTGGTTACTATTGCCAACCTGTTTCTCAAACCTGCATTCAGGTTATAATAAAAAATATATCATTAAGCTTTTAAAAATCATACGATGAAAAAAATACTTTTAGCATTCACTATTTGCAGCGGATGGGCTGCGGGCGCACAGGCATCTGAAAATTACAGGAACCCGACTTTGTACGAAATAACCGCAGACTGGGTCAAATCCAAAACCCAAACATGGGCGGGTTCTGTTGAAGGCAAAACCTATTGGTATAAACTGGATAAATCAGCCCAACTATGGTGGAGTACAGACGGAACCAAATGGGCTAAAGTAGAGAGCCAAAGCTGGACGGATAAAGACGGTAAGTGGCTAAAGATACATGAAGGCAAACTGGTTTGGAGTACCGATGGAACTAACTGGAGCGAAGTGCCGGAATGGAAATGGGAAGGTAGTGATGGTAAATGGTACAAGTTCGATAAAAAATGGTCCCTTTGGACTAATAAGTAAAATCATAGTTATAATAAAAAGCCCGTGATTTAAAAGTCACGGGCTTTTTCAAAATATTAGAATTTTTACCTGTTACAATCGGCTGTCCATGTATTACCATTTTTGGTAACACCAATAACTAACCTGTTATTAGTTACATTGATCAAACCAGCTAATTCACCTGTACTAACCCAGGTATTATCTCCGCTCTGCCTGAATTCTACATTATTGATATCAGGTATTCCATCAGAAAACTTAAAATTATAGGTTGTTGCAGATCCGCCTTTTACTACTGTAACCGAACCATTCGTATTGGATACATCGTCACCATCGCCTGTATAAGTAACTTTTCCATTATAAGTACCTACAAAGAAACGATTATCTGCGGGATCATCATCTTTACTGCAAGCCGTAAATACAAAAGAGGCAAAAAGCACCACACCTAACATTTTCAAAATTGATTTCATAAGATTGGGATTTGATTAAAAAATAAATTCACACTTGCCTAAACAAACCCCGTACCAAAACAGGCCTGCCTATGTTAATAAAACCTGCTAACAATATTCACTTTTCTTTAAGAAAACAGATCTTTAAAATATCTATTTCGGACAAATGTTTGCTGTCCTTGCTGCAATTACATGAGTATCTAAACCATTTTTAAACGAAAACAGCTTGTTTCATGAAACGGAAAACTTGCATTATGCGGGGCAGCTTCTTACGCCCCAGGGGTTCTATTGTTTTAATCCTTCTGCTCTTATGTTCTTTTAGTTCAAACGCGCAAACAGTTAAAGGCTGGGTAACCTCTAAAGGTCAGCCTGTTATCGGCGCTTCGGTTAAAGTAAAAGGAGCAGCAACAACTGCAGCAACAGATAGTAGCGGCAGTTTCTCCATTGAAGCTACTAGTGAAAGTGTGCTGGAAATTTCGCACGTAAGCTATCTTAAAAAAGACGTACCTGTTAACGGCCAAACCAGCATCACCATTGAGTTAGAGCCTATGGCAGCTAATCTGGATGAAGTAGTAGTTGTAGGCTATGGCACGCAAAAAAAAGTAACCCTTACGGGTGCTGTAGCCGATGTAAAAGGTTCAGAACTAGCCAAAACGCCCACACTTAATCTTACCAATTCCCTTGCCGGAAGACTGCCCGGTATTACAGCCTTAAACGGCAGCGGGGAACCAGGGTATGATGGGTCCACCATACGGATCAGAGGCACCAACTCTATAGGCAACTCATCTGCACTCATAGTAATTGACGGAGTGCCAGACCGGGAAGGAGGTATGGAACGCCTGAATCCCAATGACATTGAAAGCATGTCGGTTCTTAAAGATGCTTCTGCAGCTATATATGGATCCAGGGCTGCCAATGGTGTTATATTGATTACAACCAAAAGAGGAAAAAGTGGTAAGCCCAATCTGTCTTATACATTTAACCAGGGTTGGGCGCAGCCTACTGTAATTCCTAAGTTAACCGACGCCGTTGAATATGGAATACTTAGAAATGAACTGGCTGTGTATGAAAATAGCCTGCCACCCAACCAATGGAAAGCCGCCTACGATGCACTGATCAATACCGGCACTTACACCAGGCCGGACAATAACGCAGTCATTAACTCTCCTACCGGCTTTTTCCCGGAGGACATGCAAAAATATCGTGACGGATCTGATCCCTGGGGACATCCAAACACGGATTGGTTTGACGCGACATTCAAAAAATGGTCGCCCCAGTCGCGCCACTATGTTCAACTTTCGGGTGGGTCTGAAAATGTAAAATACCTGGGCTCTCTGGGTTATCAGAACCAGGATGCCTATTATAAAAATTCAGCAACAGGATATAAGCAATATGACCTGAGATTAAATCTTGACGCAAAGATCAATAAATATATGAACCTCCAGCTGGGTATCGTAGGCCGTGAGGAGTACCGTTTTTTCCCAACTGAAACAGCAGGAGAAATCTTCCGTATGCTGATGCGGGGTAAACCTAATGAGCCGGCTGTATGGCCCAATGGATTACCCGGACGAGACATAGAGTACGGTCAGAACCCCGTGGTGATCGCCACCAATCAAACCGGTTATGACCGCGATAAGCGCGATTATATTCAGTCTACCGGCAAGCTGGAAATTCTGATCCCCGGCGTTAAAGGATTGAAGCTGACCGGTACTGCTGCAGTAGATAAATATTTCAAAAATCAAAAACGCTTCGAAACACCCTGGTATCTATACTCATGGGATAAATCATCTTATGAAGCAGATGGCGTTACACCCAAGCTCACCAAAGAATTGCGTTCGCCTTTTACAGACCCGCGATTGAACCAATGGACTGAAAACACGCTTAACATCAACCTCTCGGGGTTATTAAATTATGATCGCACATTTGGCGACCACACGCTGAATTTTCTTGCCGGTGTGCAACGTGAAACGGAGGACTACGAAGGCTTTAATGCTTTTAGAAGATACTTTCTTTCTAACTCGATCGATGTTATGTCTGCCGGAGGCGATCTGGAAAAAAATAATGGCGGAGGGTCATACAGAAGAGCCCGTTTAAGCTATTTTGGGCGTGTTGGTTATAATTATCAGCAGAAGTATCTTTTTGAGTTTCTCTGGCGTTATGACGGTTCTTATATCTTTCCACCCAACAAACGCTTTGGCTTTTTCCCCGGGGTAACTGCCGGCTGGCGTATCTCAGAAGAAAAATTCTTCAAAGAGCATGTGCCCTTTATCGACA